>DATHXE010000823.1:0-7822 GCA_035459845.1 Tepidisphaeraceae bacterium
ACCAGATCAAGGGCGACGACAACTCCAAGGAAATGACCTACTGGTCCGGCCGCGCCCACGAGGACAAGGGCGACGTCGACGCCGCGATCAAGCTGTACAGCCAGATCGTCCGCATGGAGTTCAACTACAAGGACGTGCAGAGGCGGATCCGCGAGCTGCGCGCCAAGGGCAACTGAAACGCGCGGTGACCCGTAGCTGCAGGTCAACGATCTGCTGACGCGCGGCGACCCAACCGGCGCGGATGGGACGATCAACGCGCCAGCAACGCGTTGCGTCGCAGCTGTCTTCGGTCTCTACCCTGCGTACACGACTGCCACCGACTCCGCGCGCTCCGACGTGCCCTGGTCCGAGATCGCCCGCACCGAGAACCGGTACGTCCGCCCCTCCTCGAACGCCCCCCGCGGCCCTTGCTCGAACACGTACGCGTCCGACCCCGCCGGGACTTCTACCGGGTTGCTGTACCCGTCGTTCCCCTGGCTCATCTCCACGACGTACGCCGACTCCGCGGTCGATTCATCGTCCCATTCCATCCGCACGGTCCCGTCGCCCAACTGCACGACCGTAACGCCCGTCGGCGCGGCCGGCGTCGTGTACGACATCTTCGTCCCGCCCCAGTCGCTCGCCCCGTCGCCCCCGAGCGCCCGCATGCGGAAGTAGTACGCCGTCGCCTCATCGAGGCCGGTCGCGGTGTACGAATTGACGTCCGCGTCGATGGTCGTCAGGGGTTCGAACTCCGCCCCGTTGGTCGACCACTCGATTTCGTAGCCCGTCTCACCGAGCACGTCCGCCCAGCGCAGGTCGAGGTGGTCCGATCCGCCGGTCAGCGGGTACGGCCCGTCCGGTGTGCCGAACGACGCCATCACGCCAACAGAATTGCTCGCCGTCACCGCCCCGCCACTGCCGACCGCTTCCACCGTAAACCAGTACGTCTCGCTGGCGTCCAGCGGCGACCCGTCCGGCAACTCCGTGATCATCGCCAGCGACTGGAACGGGTTCACGTGGTCGGCGAACGTGTACGTCTGCCCGCCGGTGGCCGCGTACCCCTTCACGCGCAGGTAGCTTGTCGTCGGCGACCACCCCGAGAACACCAGGTCGATCTCCGACCCCGACACCGCCACGCCCTGCAACAGCACCGGCGCGGCCGGCGACATGATCACCGTCTGCACCGCCGACACCGCCCCGTCGCCGCTCGCCCCCTCGGGGATCACGCGGTACTGGTAAATGTGGTCGTGTTCGACGCGCGAGTCCGTGTAGTAGTGCGCCCCGGCCGGGATGACGTCGATCGACTCGAAGTCGCCGAAGTCGTCCGACCGCTCGACGCGCCAGCCGGTCTCGCCGGCCGTGTTGTCCGTCCAGTACAAGTCGATCCAGCGAGGATCGTCGATGCTGATGCCCGCGACGAAGTCGTCCGCCGCCCGCCCCGATTCTCCCTCGGGCATGGTGACCGCGACGTCGCTGTTGGCCGACCGGTTCCCGTCGCCATCGACCGCGACGATGCGCACCGTATACGCCGTTCCGCTCGCCAACCCCGACAGCTCGTACGCCGTCGTATTGGCGGAGAGCGTCGTCAGAAGCGTGGAGATCGATTCGAACCCGTCCGTCGAAATCCAGAGCTCGTACGAAATCTCGACGTCCGACTGATCCGCCCAAGATAGCGCGAGTTCCGAAGGCGATGTCGCCTCAGCTTCGAGGTCGTCCGGCGCGGTGATCGCGGTCACGGCAGAAGCCTCGTCGGACGGGTCGCCGAAATAGTTCGCCTTCACGTACGCTACGACGCGGTAGCTCACCGTCGACAACTCGGGCGCGCCCGTGTCCACGAACGAGTCGACGTCGTCCACGCCCACGATCAGCGTGCGGATCTGCTCCCACGCTCCCGCATCGATCGACCGCTCGACGCGGTAGCTGGTTGCGCGAGTCGAGTGGTTCGCCCACGCCACGTGCACGCCGTCGGCCTTCGCCTCGGCGCTCACGCCCGACGACGGCGTCGGCTTCACCTTCACGTACAGGTCCGCCCCGAACGCCGACCGCGCGTCCCCCACCACGGACGCGATCCGGTACGCGTGCCACCGCCCCTCGACCGGCTCGTCGTCCACGAACGACGTCTCGCCCGCGTCCACCGTCGCGATCGTCTCGAACGTGCCCGTGCCCGTGTCCCGCTGGATCACGAAGCGCGCCAGCCCGCCCGTCGAGTCCGTCCACGTCAGCTCGACCGAGTCCTGTCCGTCGGGCGTCCCCGCCAAATCGAACGGCGGCGTGAGCGCCGTGTCCACCGGCACCACGTCGCCCGTGTCCACGTCGACGATCGCCATCTCGTCGCCGAACGGGTTTACCGCGACCGCGTCGGCCGCCCCCGCCCCGAGCGTCGTCAGGTGCGCGTCCCCCGCCTCGTCGTACTCGGCCAGCGTGATGCTGCCCGTGCGGTCGGAGAACAAGACCGCCGGCCGGCCGGTATCCGGGTCGAAGAACAGCGACGTCTCCGCCGCCGGCGCGAGGCCGCTCGCCATCTCCACCCGCGACCAGCTCCGCTTGCCCGGCCGCACGATCACCGGCCCACCAACGGTGCGATCGACGTACGCGATCGCCAGCCGCCCCTCGTCATCGAACGCCAACTCCGGGGCCACGTGCCCGTTGTCGGCCGGGTTCCCGTACCCCGGCTGCGCGATCAGCGTCGACGCGATCCCCCGCTTCCACGGCCGGAGCATCTTCACGTCGCGGTCGCGGTAATCCTCGTAAACGACCGTCCACTGCCCGTCGACCGGGTCGATTGCGACGGTGCTGAACCGCCCCGCCGTCCCCCGCGCGTCCAGCGTGAACACGCGCCACCGCGTCCCCGTGTGTGACGCCAGTTTGAGGTCTTGGGTCCCCGCGGCGTAATAGCTGATCACCGGCAAATCACCCGGCGCGAACGCCAGCGACGGATGATTCCCCACGACGCCCGTCGAGTCGATGGTCGTGATCACCCACGACTTCTTCACTCGCTTGACGAACTTAAGGTCCGCGTTCTGCGCGTCGTAGTACGCGATCCCCGGCCGCCCCGCCGCGTCCAGCGCCAGCGCGAGCTCCGACCCGACGTTCGGCCCCGCATCCAGCGTCTCGGGCGTCGACCAATCGCCGGCCGGAGTCCGCCGGGCGTACTTCAGCGTGTGCTGGGCCGTGTCGTAATACGCGGCGTGCAGCGCCCCCGTGTCGTCGTACGCGAGCGAGACCGCCCCCGCATTCGGCAGCGCGGCCGACAAGAACAGTCGTTGTTCCAGGCCGGTCAGGGCGAACAAGGCACGGTCGTGCGGTCGCAAAATGCTCATCTCTTCCACTCCTCCGGCCGCCGTGCGCGGATTCCGCGCAAATGGGCGTTACCGGGGGAATCGGTCGGATGGGCAGTAAGGCTTAGGGCACCTGTGCAGGTCCGAGAACACACCCCCTCGTTTACTGACCGCGAGGTAAAGATAGCGCGCCGAAAGCCCACGGAGCTTGCTCCGTGGGTTGCGCGGCTTGGGCGCACGCGTTTTCTTTACCCAGCGCTCAGTTGCCGCGACCCGAAGGGCAAGCGTCAGCGCCGCCCGAAGGGGAGCGCGGTTCGCGCGAGGAGCGCCGAACACGGGTATCGCCCTACGGGCGGTACCCATGCCACAAAACTCACGGCAACTCGAACACCCTCACCGCCGCCCCCGCCTCTCGCGCCGGCTCATTCTCGCCGCGCACGAGGAGCCCTTGCGCTCTGGCCAACGTAAACAAGTCCGCCGACCCTTTCCACGCCAGCGGCCGGGCCACCGTCTCCCACGGCGCCACCTCCAGCGCCACCGGCTGATAAAACTCCCGCGGCCCGTTCGCCGGCAGAGGGGTGGCGAGGCGCGCCGACACCCACTTCTCCGCCACCCGTCCGCCCGCGATTCGCTGCAGCACCCGCGCCGCCAGGCGAACAGTGCAGACGTACCCCGAAACCGGATTTCCCGGCAGGCCGAACACGTACGCCGTCCGCCCGCCCGCCTCGCGCGTTCCGAACAGGAACGGCTTCCCCGGCTTGATCCGCAGCTTGGTAATGTGCGCCCGCACGCCGAGCTCGGCCAGCACGCGCGGCACAAAGTCGTACGCCCCCATCGACATTCCGCCCGAGACGAAGAGCACGTCTTGCTCCAGCCCGTGCTCCAGCGCGGCCCGCAGCCCCGTCGGCTCATCCCGCGCCACGCCCAGGTCGGTCACGTCGCACCCCAGCCTCGCCAGCAGCGCACACAGCATCGGCGAATTAGAATTGCGAATCTGCGCCGCACCTGGCGTATCGCCAATCGCGACCAGCTCATCCCCCGTTGCCAGCACCGCCGTGCGCGGCCGCGCGAAGCACTTCACTCGCGCCGCCCCCACCGTCGCCGCCGCCGCGACTTGTGCAGGTCCGATCAACTGCCCCATTTCCAGAACCACCTGCCCCGCCGCCAGGTCGGCGCCCCGTCGGGCGATGTACCGCCCCGGCGCGTCCGCCTTCCTGATCCGAACCAAATCCCCGACGCGCTCGGTCTCCTCCACCGGGATCACCCCGTCCGCCCCCGGCGGGAGCGGCGCACCCGTCATGATCGCCTGCGCCTCCCCGGCGCCCACCGGCCGCTCGGGGGTCGCTCCCGCCGCGACCTCGCCGGTCACGCGCAACTCGGTATCTCCGCCACCTACGTCCGCCGCGCGGACGGCATATCCGTCCATCAGGCTCTTGTCGAACGGCGGGTAGTCCCGGTCCGCCCGCAACTCCTCCGCGAGCCGCAGCCCGATCGCGTCTTCGAGCCCCACTTCGACGACGCGCGGCGCGACAGGGGTGGAATCCAGAATCTCGATCGCCCGGGCGACGGTGAGCAGTGCGGAAACATCCGGTTCGGACATGGTCGGAGTATCGCACCGCACTTGCTCGCGTCCAAGTCACCAGGGGTCTACTCGTTACGAATCCGAAACCCACTTGAGCACGAGCCTCGCGATTCCGTCGCGAACCCGACTCCGCAGGAGTCGGCGTGGACCGCGCAGGGATCGCCACCCCCCATCTCCCCACCCCCCATCCCCCATCATCCTCCCTTCCCCCCAGCGAACCCCGGGTTCGCCGCCGCCCGAAACGCGCCCGGCGTCCGTCCCGTCTCCCGTTTGAACACGACCGACATGTATTCCGGGTGCGAGTACCCCGCCAGCGGCGCGATCTCGTTCAGCGGCAAATCCGACTCCGCCAGGAGCTGCTTCACCCGCTTGAGCTGCACGTGCCGGATCTCCGCCTGCGGGCTGTGCCCCAAATGCTGGCGGAACTTCCGTTCGAGCAGGCTTCGCGACGCGGCCGTGTGTCGCAGCACGTCCTTCATCGAGCACCCGCGGTGCGCGTTCTCGCGGATGTACCGCAGCGCCGTCGCCACGACCGGGTCGTCGATCGCCAGCACGTCCGTCGACTGCCGCGTGTGCACGCCCACCGGCTCGATGAGCAGGGGGGTCGTGGGCGCCGGCTGACCCGCCATCAGCTTGTCCAGAAGCGCCGCCGCCTCGTACCCCACGCGCTCCGGGTTGGGCACCACGCTCGACATCGGCACGTGACACAGATTGCACATGACCGCGTCGTTGTCGCACCCGACCACGGCGATCTGCTCCGGCACCGCGACGTCCAGCCGTTGGCACGCATCCAGCACGTGCTGCCCGCGCATGTCCGAGCACGCCATCAGCCCGACCGGCCGCGGCAGTCCGCGCAGCCACCGCGCGATCTGCGCCTGCTCTCGCTCCCACGCCCGCGCCGCCGGCCCGGTCCACGCCGACTCGTACACCGTCGCCGTCTGCCCGCGCTCCGCCAGCCGCCCGACAAACCCATCCCGCCGAGCGATCGCCCAAGCCTGGTCCGAAAACCCGCAGTACGCGAACCGCGTGAACCCGCGCTCGAACAGGTGGTCCGCCGCCAGCCGCCCGATCGCCCGCTGGTCCGATTCGATCCGCGGCACCCCCGGCACCGCATCGGAAATGTCGTTCAAATCCACCAGCGGGATCCCCGCCCGCGCCAGCAGCGCCGCGAGGTCCGGCGTCGTTTTCCGGCAGATCACGCCCTGCCCGTGCCACTTTCGGAGCCACTTCGGCGGGGCCGCGAACAACTCCCGCTGCTCCAAAAACACCGACCACGGCCGATGCGACCGCAAGTACCGCGTCACCCCCTCGAGCACCCGCCGCCCGTAGTGAATGGACGTCTCGACGATCAGCGCGACGTGAGGAGTCATGACCGTATCACTTGATTGCACATCCACGCCGACTCCTGCGGAGTCGGATTCGCACCGCAGGTGCGAGTGAGCGCGGGGTGCCACGTGTGCGTCCGTCCATGGGAAAGAAAACTCAACACCCTCACGAATACATCCCCGTCCCGATCAAATCAATCCCGATTCGCTTGAACACAAATCCTCGGATTTACACGCGCAACGCGATCCGATACGCCCCGACAACCAATCTCAATCCCAAAATCAGCCTTCTCATTGCAGCGCAACCCGCCCGTGGCACTATCACTACCCGGACGACCTCGGTTCCGCCGAACCCAGGCCTCCCGCGGTAGTATGACTCATCCGTAGCCCGCCACGCCGCGCGGCCACGGCATGTCGCTGACGAACTCGCAACGCCTCCCGAGGTGCTCATGACGGATCGGCCCGCCAACGCTCGCACCCCACGCCTGCTCAAGGCCGTCATGGCATGGACGTGCCTTGCCATCGCCGCGCCCGTCCTCGCCGCCCCGCCCGCCGCCGACGCCCCCAAGCCCGCCGCCCCGCCCTCGCCGCTCGACGTCGAGCGCTTCGCCTTCTTCAACACCGAGGTCCGTCCGATCCTCCTCGACTCCTGCATCAAGTGTCACGGCGGGGAGAAGGTCAAGGGCGAGCTGAACATGACCTCGCGCGCCGGCCTCCTCAAGGGTGGCGACACCGGCCCCGCCGTCGTCCCCGAACGCCCGCTCGAAAGCCTGCTCCTCAAGGCCATCTCGTACGCCGACGACAACCTCCTGATGCCGCCCAAGGAGAAGCTCCCGGCGGACAAGATCGCCGTCCTGACCAAGTGGGTCACGCTCGGCGCCCACATGCCCCCCGACGCGTTCCCCGGCCTCAAGACCGCCGCGCCCGAGCACGTCGAGAACCCGCTCGCCGGCAAGGTCACGCCCGAGGCGATGAAGTTCTGGTCGTTCGTCCCGGTCGCCAAGCCTGTCGCGCCCGACGTGAAGGACAAGGCCTGGGTCAAGTCGCCGATCGACGCGTTCGTCCTGGCCAAGCTCGAGGCCAACCAACTCCGCCCCGCCCCGCCTGCCAACAAGATCGCGCTCCTCCGCCGGGCGTATTACGACCTGACCGGCCTCCCGCCCAAGTCGGACGAGGTCGAGGCCTTCGTCGCCGACGCCTCGCCGGATGCGTTCGCCAAAGTCGTCGACCGCCTCCTCGCCTCCCCGCAGTACGGCGAGAAGTGGGGCCGCCACTGGCTCGACCTCGTCCGCTTCGCCGAGACCAACAGCTTCGAACGCGACGGCATCAAGCCCAACGCCTGGCGCTTCCGCGATTACGTCATCGACGCGTTCAACACCGACAAGCCCTACGATCAGTTCGTCCGGGAGCAGATCGCCGGCGACGAACTCGACAAAGTCACCCACGAGTCGATCATCGCCACGGGCTTCTACCGCCTGGGCCAGTGGGACGACGAGCCGTCCGACCGTGTCCTGGCCCGCTACGACGAGCTCGACGACATCGTCACCACGGTCAGCCAGGGCTTCCTCGGCCTGACCATCAACTGCGCCCGCTGCCACGATCACAAGATCGACCCGGTCACCGCCAGGGACTATTACAGTCTGGTCGCGGTCTTC
>DATHXE010000824.1:0-13797 GCA_035459845.1 Tepidisphaeraceae bacterium
TCGGGACGACGGGTGGATTAGCTTCGCGGTCCAGGACCGCGGGACCGGGATGACGGAGGAGGAGGTCCGCCGCGCGGGCGAGCCGTTTTACACGACCAAGGAGCCGGGCAAGGGGATGGGGCTTGGGCTGTTTCTCGTGCGGTTGGTGGCCGAGCGATGCGGGGGGAGGTTTTCGCTCGAATCAAAACTGGGTGACGGGACGACGGCGACGCTTGAAGTGCCGGCGGAGCGCGGGAAGAATCTGGAGGGTTGAACCACGGAGGACACGGAGAGCACGGGGTGAAGCAGTGTGGCGCGGGGTTGTGGAATCAAGCACGCGGCGGGACGCCCGCGATACGGTGTTGGCATGAAGAATGGCTTGAAAGTTCTCGTGGTCGACGACGACGTCGCGTTTCGGACGCGGCTGATGCGGGCGATCGCGGCGCGCGGGCACGAGGCGCACGGGGCGGGGACCGTCGACGAAGCGATCGAGGTGGCGGCGCGCGTCAAGCCGGGGGCGGCGGTGGTGGACCTGAAGATGCCGGGGGGAAAGTCGGGGTTGGATTTGGTGTCGGACCTGACGGTTCGGCTGCCGGGGATCCAGGTGGTCGTGCTGACGGGGTACGGGAGCATCGCGACGGCGGTCGAGGCGGTGCGCAAGGGGGCGATCAACTACCTCATGAAGCCGCTGGACGCGGACCAGATTCTGGCGGCGTTCGACACGGAAGGATCAGAGGAAGGCGCAGAGCTCGAGACGACGCCGTCGCTGGCGCGGGTCGAGTGGGAGCACATCCAGCGGGTGCTGACGGACTGCGACGGGAACATCTCGCTCGCGGCGCGGCGGCTCGGGATTCATCGGCGGAGCTTGCAGAGGAAGTTGGGGAAGTATCCGCCACTCGAGTAGCGGGCGCAGTTGCGCGATCCGTGCGGGGTCGGTATGATCCGCGCCCATGGGAACACACACGCGTTGCGTCATCGGGTTGGTCGGGATGCTGCTGTTGGCTGGCGGCTGTCAGCAGGAGGCGGGGTGGGCGGTGGTGAACCGGGGGGATAAGGCGATCGGCTCGGTGGAGGTGCGGTCGCAGAAGAGCGGGTACGAGCCGTTCGTCGTCGAGGTGAGCAAGCTGGAACCGGGGGCGTGGGTGGCCGGGCCGTCGGCGGGGGAATTGATGGCCGAGCGGACGACGGTGCGGTGGAGTGAGGGCGGGGCGGCGCGCGAGCAGACGGTGGAGACGCCGGTGATGCGGCTGTCGACGAGCTTCGACGGGTACGGGATCATCGAATATGTCGGGGGCACGTGGAAGTTCGTGACGCAGGAGCGCGCGAAGGCGAAGGCGTACCTGGGCGATGGAAAGTAGAGTCCCGCTTTCGTCGCAGGAATTGCGCGGCGCGTCCGATTGCGCGGCGCGCGAAGCTGTGGCACTTTGCCGCACGGGCGATCGATCGACTTCGAGCGCGCCGAGACTCGCCCGGCAAGCTCGATGGCGAAAAGTCGGAACGTCGTTCGCGGACCGCGCCGATTGCGCCCAAGTCTCAATTGAGAATTCGCTGTTGCGGGCGCGTAACGGGGGTTGCGGCGGCGCGAGCGTGTGGGTACATCGGTGCTTCGCACGCGTTGGCGCACGGACGCGTATGCGGCGAAATGCCACATCGATCGGCGATTGAATCTCGTCGACCAAACTCAATACTGTCGGGCGCTTAGATGGTTCCGGGACGAACCGGCCGATGATACGAAACCCGCAGCCGGGGCGTCCGAATTCCCGCGCGGGACCGTCGCACACGACACGGCTTCGAGCACCTCCTATGTCTGAAGCTGCACCAACTCCTCCGACGAAACGATTCACATTCCCGCGGTGGGTGAACTACGCCCTTCCGGTGATCGCGGTCGCGATCGCCGGCGGGTTGTTCTACGCGCCCACGCTGTTCGTGCTCGGCGCGTCGCCCAAGACGACCGCCGTCGGGTACGCGCCGGAACAGCCGGTGCCGTACAGCCACGCGGTGCACGTCGGCAAGCTCGGGATGGACTGCCGGTACTGCCACACGACCGTCGAGAGCGCGGCGTTCGCGGCGATCCCCGCGACGCAGACCTGCATGAACTGCCACCGCCCCGCGGCCGAGGACGACAAGGGCAAGGTCAAGGTGGGCACCGGCGGCATCCGCTCGATCATCAAGGCGGGCGGCACGGACGTCGCCAACCCCGCGCTCAAGCCGTTGCACGACAGCTGGAAGACCGGCGCGCCGGTGCAGTGGGTGAAAGTGCACGACCTGCCGGACTACGCGTTCTTCAACCACTCGGCCCACGTGAACCGCGGGGTCGGGTGCGTGTCGTGCCACGGGCGGATCGACCAGATGGACAAGGTGTACCAGTCCAAGCCCCTGTCGATGGGGTGGTGCCTCGACTGCCACCGCGAGCCGGAGAAGGAACTGCGTCCGCTGGACCAGATCACGAACATGGGCTGGAAGGCGGTCGACCACCCGTACGCCGAAGGCGAAACGGACGCGGCCAAGGCGCAATTGAAGGTGGGCCTGAAGCTGAAGGCGGAGTACGGCACCCGCGACATCCCTTACATGACGAGCTGCTACACGTGTCACAGGTAGAACATCACCAGACCGGCGTTATGTATTGGCGGAGCCTGAACCAGCTGGCGGAGACGCCGGAGGTTCGCGCGCTGATCGAGCAGGAGTTCCCGAATTACAACCCGTCGGAACTCGCCACGACGTCGCGGCGGAAGCTGCTCAAGATCATGGGCGCCTCCATGGCGCTGGCGGGCCTGGGCCTGACCGGCGGGTGCCGGCGCTGGCCCAAGGAAAAGCTCGCGCCGCACACGACCAGCCAGGGGAACCACACGCCCGGGCAGGTCGAGCACTACGCGACCGCGATGGAAGTCGGGGGCGTCGCCCAGCCTCTGCTCGTCGCGTCGTTCGACGGCCGGCCGATCAAGATCGAGGGCAACCCGACCCACCCGATGTCGTGGGCGGTCAAGGACAAGTTCGGTGCGGCGGACGCGTTCGCCCAGGCGAGCATCCTCTCGCTGTACGACCCCGAGCGCAGCCGATCGGTCATTGACCGCACGCGCGACGCGGCGGGCAAGTCGTCCGACTGGGCGGCGTTCGGCGAAGCCGCGGTCGCGGCGTTCGGCCGCGCCAAGGGCGCCGGCGCGAACGTCGCCGTCCTCGCCGAACCCATGTCCGGGCCCAGCGCGGTCGAGCTGCGCAAGCGGTTCCAGGTGGCGTACCCGCAGGCCAAGTGGTACGAGTACGAGCCCGTATCGCGCGACAACGCGCTCGCCGGGTCGCGGCTGGCGTTCGGCAAGGCCTACCGCTCCAAGCTCGACCTGACCAAGGCGAAGGTCGTCGTCTCGCTCGACGACGACCTGCTGATGTTCCACCCGGTACACACGCGTCACGCGGCGGACTGGGCGGATCTGCGGCGGAGTGGCGACAAGGGCGAAATGAGCCGGGTGTACGTCGCCGAGACGACGTTCTCGGTGACGGGCACTGTCGCCGACGAGCGCCTGCCGATCACGCCGGACAAGCTGTTCGCGCTGGCGCAGGCGGTCGCTGCCGCGGCGGGCGTGGCCAACGCCGGCACGGCCGCGAACCTCGCGCCGAACGAGACGGCCTGGGCCCAGCGCGCCGGGGCCGACCTGAAGAAGGCCGGCAAGAACGGCGTGATGGCCGCGGGCCCGGCGGCGACGCCGGTCGTCCACGCGATCGCCCACGCGGTCAACCAGCAGATCGGCGCGGTCGGCACGACCGTGCAACTCCTCGAAGACCCCGCCGGCGACCGGCCGACTCACCTCGAGGCGATCACCGCCCTCGCCAAGGCGATCACGAGCAAGCAGGTCGAAGTGTTGCTGATCCTCGGCGGCAACCCGGCGTACGACGCGCCGATGGACCTGCACTTCTACGACGGCGGCGACAAGGACCCGAGCATCCTTAGGAGCGTGCCGGTCACGATCCACCTCAGCGTGTACGACGACGAGACGTCGCGGGCTTGTAAGTGGCACCTGCCGATGGCCCACTACCTCGAGGCGTGGGGCGACGCCCGCGCGTGGGACGGCTCGGCCAACATCTGCCAGCCGCTGATCGAGCCCCTGTTCGGCGGGAAGACCGCCGTCGAGGTGCTCGCGATCGCGGCCAGCGAGAAAGAGACCACCGCCGAGGCGATCGTCCGGCGGACGTGGCAGGAGCAACTGATCAAGGGCGGGGACTTTGAAAAGCAGTGGCGCAAGACGCTCGAAGCCGGCGTGCTCGAGAACTCGGCGTTCCCCGCCGCGGCCGGCGCGACCCTGACGGCCGCGACGTTCGCCGCGCCGGCACCGGTGTCCGGCCCGTTCGTTCGATTCACCCCCGACAGCCACGCCTACGACGGCCGGTACGCCAACAACGGCTGGCTCCAAGAGACGCACGACCCGATCACCAAGCTGGTCTGGGACAACGCGGCCATCATCAGCAAGAAGGACGCCGACGCGTGGGGCGTGAAGCAGGGCGACGTGATCCAACTCGACGCCGCCGGGCGGTCGATCCAGATCGCGGCGTTCGTGCAGCCGGGGCAGCCGATCGGCGTGATCACGCTCCCGCTCGGGTACGGGCGCACCGCGGCCGGGAACGTCGGCAATCGCCTCGGGTTCAACACGTACCACTTTCGCCAGTCGGTGGACGGCGACGTGGTTTCGGGCGTTAAGGTCAGCAAGGTCGGCGCGCACTACACGCTCGCGACGACCATGGAACACCACATCCTCGACGAGTTCGCCCAGAAGAACGCGCTGGACCAGCGGGTCGGCGGGAAGGGCAAGACGGGGTACATCGTCCGCGAGGCCACGCTGGCCCAGTACAAGGCCGACCCCCGCACGCCGCACGCGACGAGCCACGGCGGGGTGTCGCTGCAGCTGTTCAACAACCCGAGCACGTTCAACACGCCCAACGCATGGGGCATGGCGGTCGACCTCAACACCTGCACCGGGTGCAACGCGTGCGTGGTCGCGTGCCAGGCCGAGAACAACATCCCGGTCGTCGGCAAGGACCAGGTCATGTACCACCGCGAAATGCAGTGGCTGCGCATCGACCGGTACTTCAAGGGCACCGCCCCGGCCGGCGGGACGGCGGCGGACGACCCGAACCCGCAGGTCGTCCACCAGCCCATGATGTGCCAGCAGTGCGAGACGGCCCCGTGCGAGCAGGTCTGCCCGGTCGCCGCGACCGTGCACGACACCGAGGGCCTGAATACGATGGTCTACAACCGGTGCATCGGCACCCGGTACTGCTCGAACAACTGCCCGTACAAGGTGCGGCGGTTCAACTACTTCGACTGGCACGCGAAGGACCCGCGGATCAGCCGCCCGGCCCCGTACCACGGGTTCCCCGACGCGCAGCAGAACGACCCGGCCCAGATCGATCCGATCCGCCGGCTCGTGTACAACCCGGACGTGTCCGTACGGATGCGCGGGGTCATGGAGAAGTGCACGTACTGCACGCAGCGGCTCGCCCAGGCCAAGATCTCCCGCCGGAACGCGGCGTTCGCCGCCAACGGCAGCGAGAAGGGCTCGGAGGTCGTGCCCGACGGCGAGGTGATGACCGCGTGCGCCCAGGCGTGCGCGACCCGGGCGATCACGTTCGGGAACCTCAACGACAAGGGCGGCGAGCTCGTCAAGCTGCACAAGAACCCGCGGGCGTACGAAGTGCTCGCCGAGCTGAACACCAAGCCGCGGACGCGCTACCTGGCGAAGCTGCGGAACCCCGCCGAGGGCGAGAAGGCCTGACGCGCCCGGCGGCGTGGACGAAAGTCGGATGAGGCGGTCTGTCGTCGGTCGCGACCTTTGTGAAGTGAAGTCCGAACAGTCATGAGCACCACCACCATCGAACCCCTCGTCCTCCCCCGCGCGAACGGGGAGATCGACAACACGACCGACGACCCGCGGTACCGGCCGCCGCTCGTGACCAGCGAGCTCTCCTTCGGGGACGTCACGCGCGCCGTCGCCAACGTCGCCGAGCGCCCGACGACCACCATCTGGAAGGTCGCCTTCGCCATCGCGCTCGGCTTCCTCGGGATGCTCGGGTACACGCTCTACAAGCTGTTCTTCACCGGCGTCGGCGTCTGGGGCAACAACCAGCCCGCGTCGTGGGCGTTCGACATCATCAACTTCGTGTTCTGGGTCGGCATCGGCCACGCCGGGACGCTCATCAGCGCCATCCTGTTCCTGTTCCGTCAAAACTGGCGCACCGGCATCAACCGGTTCGCCGAGGCGATGACGATCTTCGCCGTCATCTGCGCCGCCATGTTCCCCGGCGTGCACGTCGGCCGGCCGTGGCTCGCATACTGGCTCTTCCCCCTGCCCAACCAGATGCAGATGTGGCCGCAGTTCCGCAGCCCCCTGCTCTGGGACGTCTTCGCCGTCAGCACGTACGCGAGCGTCTCCCTGCTGTTCTGGTACATCGGGATGATCCCCGACCTGGCGACCCTCCGCGACCGGGCCAAGAGCCGCGCCGCCCAGATCGGGTACGGCATCTTCGCCCTCGGCTGGACCGGCTCCTGCCGCCACTGGCACCGGTACGAGCGCGCCTATCTGCTCCTGTCGGCCCTGGCGACGCCGCTCGTGTTGTCCGTGCACTCGGTCGTGTCGTTCGACTTCGCCACCAGCCAGCTCCCCGGCTGGCACACGACGATCTTCCCGCCCTACTTCGTCGCGGGCGCCGTGTTCGGCGGGTTCGCGATGGTGCTCCTCCTCGCCATCCCCGCCCGGCAGTTCTTCGGGCTCAAGGACATCATCACCCTCCGGCACATCGAGAACATGTGCAAGGTCATGCTCGCGACCGGCCTGATCGTCGGCTACGGGTACTCGATGGAGTTCTTCGTCGCCTGGTACTCCGGGTCGCACTACGAGCGGTTCACGTTCTGGAACCGGGCGTTCGGCCCGTACTCGTGGGCGTTCGGCATCATGGTGTTCTGCAACGTGCTGTCGCCACAGATCCTGTGGTCGAAGAAGATGCGCAAGAACCTGTGGGTCGTGATGGCCGTGTCGTTCTTCGTCACGATCGGCATGTGGTTCGAGCGGTTCGTGATCATCGTGACCTCGCTGACGCGGGACTTCCTGCCGTCGAGCTGGTGGATGTACAAGCCGACCGACATCGACCTGATGATGCTGGCCGGCAGCTTCGGGCTGTTCTTCACGCTGTTCTTCCTGTTCGTGCGGTACCTGCCGGTCGTGGCGATCGCCGAAGTGAAGTCGGTCATGCCCCAGGCGCACATCCACCCGGACGAGCACGACGAGCGGAGCGGCGACGAGCACCGGTCGGACTACGGGCCCGACGAACACCACCGGCACGGGAACGGCAACGGGGCCCATTAGCCCGCGCGCCGCGACGGTAAGTGTGACCTGACCCTGACTTGCCTGAGAGCAGTGACGTTATGAGCACCGCGATCGAAACATACGACACCGAAGTGGTCGGGTCCGACGACGTCGAGACGCCGGAGTTAATCGGCCTGCTCGCCGAGTTCAACGACGTCGACTCGGTCGCCCGCGCCGCCCGGACCGTCCGCCGCGCCGGGTTCACCCGGTGGGACGTCCACAGCCCGTTCCCGATCCACGGGATCGACTACGCGATGGGCATCCGCCCGACGCGCCTCCCCTGGATCGTCCTGGGCGCGGGCCTGACCGGCTTGTCCGGCGGCATCCTCCTCCAGTGGTGGACCAACGCGTTCGACTACCCGTTCTTCATCTCCGGCAAGCCCGTCTGGAGCCTCCCGGCGAACATCCCGGTCATCTTCGAGCTGACGATCCTGCTGTCGGCATTCACGACCGGCCTGGGCATGCTGGCGCTCAACGGCCTGCCCCGGTGGTCGAACCCCCTGCTCAAGAGCGACCGGTTCCGGCAGGTCACCGACGACAAGTTCTTCATCGTGATCGACGCGACCGACAAAAAGTTCGACGAGGCCGCGACGACCAAGCTCCTCCAGGAGGCGGGCGCGACCGCCGTGGAGCGCGTGGAAGACTGACGACAGGTTTGTTTAGCCGCGACCCGCAGGGCAAGCGACAGCGCCGCCCGCAGGGGAGCGCCGAATCGACCCGACGACGACGAGCGTACCGCGACCGGACACACAGCAATGGCGAACCACGAAGACGAACAACTCCCCCCCGGCGTCCCCCCGGTGACGTTTGCGCCGGTCGCCCCCCGGCTGCGGCGGCCGCCGTTCTGGATGATCTCCCTGCTCGTGTGCATGGTGCTCGCGAGCTGGGTGCCGCTGGTGCTGTTCGCCCGGGCGAAAATGCGCAAGTCGGACGCCCCGCGCGTCCACATCATGCAGGACATGGGAACCCAGCCGCGGTTCCGCGAGCAGCAGACCAGCGACCTGTTCGCCGACGGCCGGGCCGACCGCCCGCGCATCCCCGGCACGGTCGCCCGCGGCCAGGCCGAGCTCGACGACCACCTCGAGCGCGGGTTCTCGCGCGGCGCCGACGGCAAGCCGGCGTTCGCCACCGGGTTCCCGACGGGCGTGAAGGTCGACGACAACTTGCTCAAGCGCGGCCAACTGAAGTTCAACACGTTCTGCACCCCCTGCCACGGCATCGACGGCGCGGGCCACGGGATGTTCGCCGTGCGCTCGACCGAGCTCGGCACGCCGCTCAACCCGACGTCGGTGCACGCCGACTCGGTCAAGGCGAGGTCCGAAGGGCACATTTACAACACGATCAACGTCGGGATCCGGAACATGCCGGCGTACGGGGGTCAGATCGGCGTGCAGGACCGGTGGGCGATCGTCGCCTACGTGCGGGCGCTGCAACTGGCCCAGCCGCCGGTCGTGGCGACCGCGGTGCCGGCCCCGCCGGCACAGGGCGGCGCGGGAAAGTGATGACGGCCGCGTAAGGCGCGGCGAGACAGAGACGGACGACGCGGACGAATCTGCGCGGTTTGGAGACAGCTACAGTGGCAAGTCATTCGCACATCAAGCCCCAGCCAGAGCCGACGCCGGACGAGTTCCGGCGTAAGAGCCGCGGCGCGTTCGTGGTGACCGCGGCCGCGGGCGTGATCGGGATCGCCGCGGCGGTCGTCCTCGGGTACCTCGAGCACTCGCACCACCCCGAGCACCCCGACTACTTCCGCCGGTTCTACTTCTCGTACCTGACCGCCTTCGCGTACTTCCTGGCGATCGGGATCGGGGCGATGGCGTTCGTGCTCGTGCAGTACCTCGCCCGCGCCGGGTGGAGCGTGCAGGTCCGCCGGATCGCCGAAAACCTGATGATGACCGTGCCGGTCATGGGTTTGCTGGCGCTGCCGCTGCTGTACACGGTGCTGTCGCAGAAGGGCGACCTGTACGTCTGGGCCCTGCCCGACGACCCCAAGCTCGCCGCCCACCACGCGGGAGACGTCCCGGCCGCCACGCCCAAGGAGGCCAAGGAGAAGGACGCCGCCCATCACACCGCGGTGAAGCCCGGCGAGGCCGGCGACGCCCACGCCGACGGCGCCCACCACTCCGAGACCCACCGCCCGTTCACGCTCAACGCGCTGACGTATGAAAAGCGGCCGTGGCTCAACCCGTGGTTCTTCACGATCCGCATCGTGTTCTACTTCGCGGTCTGGACGGCGATCGCCGTCTACTACCGCCGGCACTCGATCGCCCAGGACGCCGACGGCCACCTCGAGCACACCGAGTTGATGCAGAAGTGGTCGGGGATCTCGATCGTCGTGCTCCTGCTGACCATGACGTTTGCGGCCTTCGACCTGTTCATGTCGCTGGACCCGCACTGGTTCAGCACGATGTTCGGTGTGTACTACCTCGCCGGGTGCTTCCTGACGTTCTTCGCGACGATGATCATCCTGGTCGCGCTGTCCCGCCGGTGGGGGGCGCTCCGCGGGGTCACCAAGGACCACTTCCACGACCTGGGCAAGTTCCAGTTCGGGTTCACGTTCTTCTGGGGCTACGTGGCGTTCAGCCAGTTCATGCTCCTGTGGTACGCGAACCTGCCGGAGACGACCCCGTGGTTCAGCCGCCGCGGCGCGACCACCGCGTTCCCGACCGAGGCCGAGGTCGTCAAGTACGGTGGCTACGGGGCCGCGCTCGACAAGGTGATCCCCGACTACGGCGCGTCCTGGCGGCCGGTCGCGATCGCCCTGCTCGTCGGGCACCTGCTGATCCCGTTCGCGGGCCTGCTCTCGCGGCACGTGAAGCGCAAACTCGGGACGGCGCTCTTCTGGGCCTTCTGGGCGCTCGCGTTCCACTACGTGAACATGTACTGGATCGTGATGCCCGAAATGCGGACCGGGTTCCACCCGGCCCTCATCGACCTGGCGTGTTTCGTCGGGTTCCTCGGGATCTTTGCGGCGACGTGGCTCAAGGTTTCGGGCAGCGCCCGGCTGGTGCCGGCGCACGACCCGCGACTGCCGGAATCGGTTGCTTTTACGAACATCTGACCGCGAGAGCGGACATAAGATCAGGACTCCGTCCGGCTTGCCGGGACGGCGAGCGAAAGAGGTAAGACCATGGCCATCCGACAGGAAGCGAACACGCCGCTGATCGTGACGATCGGCATCGTCTCCGCGCTGCTGCTGGTGGTGACCACGTTCGGCGTCGAGGCGTGGTTCCTGTATGAGGAAGAGTACGAAGTGCAGGAGAAGTGGAAGCAGAGCCGGAACGTCGCCCTGGACGACATGCGGGCGGAGCAGACCGCCAACATCACGACCAAGGCGAAGAAGCCGATCTCTGAGGCGATGAAGGACGTCGTGACCAAGTACGGCGCGACCCGGGCCGACGCGAAGTAGGCGAATTGTCGCAGGCGAGATCCGGCCGGTCCGGACGGTCGTAACAGACCCATGTTCGAACGATTCAAACATCTTCTGTCCGTCGTGGCGCTGGCCACAAGCGTGGCCGCGCACGCCGACGCGCCGTCCGCCCCGCCGGAGAAGCGCGGTCCGGCCCAGCCGGTGCAGCGCGACCCGGGGTCGATCCTGATCGGGCCGGGGCGCGCCGAGCCCGTGCCGGACGAGCTCAAGAACGTCACCGTCGACGAAAAGCTCGCCGCCCCCCTGCCGCTGGACGCGCAGTTCACCGACGACGGCGGCAAGCTCGTGACGCTCCGCGACTACTTCACGGGCAACAAGCCCGTGATTCTCCAACTCGGATACTACGGCTGCCCGATGCTGTGTGACCTGGTCTCCCAGGGCACGGTCAACGCGCTCCGCGACGTCCCGCTCGAGCCGGGCAAGGATTACGAGGTCGTGTTCGTCAGCGTCGACCCGGCCGAGAGCCGCGAGCTGGCGTACATGAAGAAGACCAACTTCCTCCGCTCGTACGGCCGGGGCGGCCCCGATGGCTGGCACTTCCTGGTCGGGCGCGAGCCGCAGATCAACGAGCTCGCCAAGGCGGTCGGGTTCAACTTCAAGTGGGTGGCGTCGGCGGGCCAGTTCTCGCACCCCGCGGCGATCGTCTTCTGCACGGCCGACGGCAAGGTCTCCCGCTACCTGTACGGCGTGAAGTTCGAGCCCAAGGTCGTCGAGCAGGCGCTGAACGACGCCCGGGCCAAGAAGTTCGTCGAGACCGTCGAGCGGTTCGTGATGACCTGCCTGCAGTACGACGGGCGACAGGGCAAGCACTCGTCGGCCGCCCTGTGGATGGTGCGGATCGGCGGGATCGTGACGGTCCTGGCCCTGGGCATGACGCTCTGGGTGCTGTTCAGCCGGGAGCGGGCCAGGCACGCCCGCGAGGAAGCCGCCACCGGTGGCGACGGCCCCGCGCCACCGGGATCGTAAACCGGGCCCGATTGAGCCGACGACTGAGACGCGACGACGACTACGACACTGACCCTTCGGGCGAATGACTATGTTGACTGCGTACCTGGCCCAAGCCAACGACCCGACCTTCTGGCTGCCCAAGCAGGCGTCGACCGTGTCGGACAACGTCGACGGCCTGTTCACGTTCGTGTACTGGCTGAGCGTCTTCTTCTTCCTGCTCGTGACCGCGATGGTGGTCTACTTCACCCTGAAGTACCGCCACCGCCCGGGTACGACGCGCGAGTCGGCCGCCGGTCATTCGACCGCGCTCGAGCTCACCTGGACGATCATCCCGACCCTGCTCGTGCTGCCGATCTTCTACTACGGCTTCCGCGGGTTCATGGACATGCAGGTCGAGCCCCCGAATCCGTACGAGATTAACGTGATCGGGAAGATGTGGACCTGGACGTACGAGTACCCCGGCGGGGTCATCACGAACGAGCTGCACATCCCCAAGGACGTGCCGGTCCGGTTCGTGCTCCGCAGCGACGACGTCCTGCACAGCTTTTACATCCCCGAGTTCCGCACGAAGAAGGACGTGGTCCCCGGGCGGTACAACCGCTACTGGGTGAAGGCCACCCAACTCTCGCCCAACGGCGGCAAGGACCCGTGGGACATCTTCTGCGCCGAGTATTGCGGCGACAGCCACTCGACCATGCGGTCGAAGATCTGGGTGCACGAGAAGGCCGACTTCGACAAGTGGTTCAAGATCGCGTCCGACCCGTACATCGGTCGGTCGATCATCGACGTGGGCAAGCACTTCTACAACACGCGCGGGTGCACGCAGTGCCACACCACCACCGGCGAACCGGGCACGGGGCCGTCCTTCAAAAACCTGTTCGGGTCGGAGGTCGAGCTGGCCGACAACACGAAGGTCAAGGCCGACGAGAACTACATCCGCGAGTCGATCCTTTACCCGCAGGCCAAGATCCACAAGGGTTTCGGCCCGCAGATGCCGCCGTTCCTCGGGCAGTTTTCCGACCGCGACATCGACGCGATCATCTGGTTCTTCAAGTCCATCAGCGACAAGTTCCCGAAGGAAAACCTCGGCCCGGGCGGCGTGATCGGCACCGGTGCCGAGCCGCCCGCGGGTGGTAAGCCCACGCCGAACCTGCAGCCGGGCACGCAAGGTTTGCCCGCCGGCGGAGGCGCGTCCACGGGGACGGGCGGCGCGGTGACCAAGCCCGCCGCCACGGCCCCGGGCGCCAAGCCCGGCACCGCGGCGCCGGCCAACCCGCCCAAGCCGGCGACCAGCATCCCCGACCCGGCCCCCACGCCGGCCCCGAAGTAACCCGGCCACGGCCACCGCCTCGAACGCCGCCGCCCGCAGACGCAGACGACCGCTACGGAGTACACCGATGTCCGCCACCGCACTCCCCTTCCCCGCCGACCACTCGCAGCCGCACGCCGGCCACGGGCACGCGCCCGGCGGGAACTACCTGACGCACGGCAAGGGCGTCATGTCCTGGCTGTTCACGCTCGATCACAAGCGGATCGCGATCATGTACATGATCTCGATCCTGGCCGCGTTTTTCATCGGCGGGGTGTTCGCGATCCTCCTCCGCACCCTCCTCTGGGCCCCGATCGACCCGGACCCGACCAACACCATGGCGGTCCAGGCCGCCAAGGTCGCCCACCAGTTCTACAACCACGTCTTCACGCTCCACGGCGCGGTGATGGTCTTCATGTTCATCATCCCGGCCGTGCCGGCGATCATGGGCAACTTCGTGCTGCCCATGCAGCTCGGCGCCAAGGACGTCGCCTTCCCCCGGCTGAACCTCCTCTCGTACTACTGCTGGGTCGGCGGGGCGCTCTTCTTCCTCTACGTCCTGATCTCCGGCGTCATCCATTCCGCGTTCGGCACCCAATTGCCGGGAGGGTTCGGCCTCGACACCGGGTGGACGTTCTACACCCCCTACTCGACCTCCAAGTCGATGGGCGCCGTCATCCCCGCCACGCTGGGCGCGTTCATCCTCGGCTTCAGCTCGATCCTGACCGGCCTGAACTTCATCGCCACGATCCACATGCTCCGCCCCAAGGGCATGACGTGGT
>DATHXE010000825.1:0-5881 GCA_035459845.1 Tepidisphaeraceae bacterium
TTGCCTTGGCCTTCCGTCACCAGACCTATTACGACCACGCACTGGCTCGCCTGTTCGCCCGAGGTAAGCGGTCGCTGGCTGATCACGTCCTCGAAGGCCAGGACGGGTTGTTCGTTCGACCTGCAATGCTCAACGGGCTCGAGTTCCTCCGCACGACCGCGCCGGACGTTTACCGGGAACAGGTGCGCAGGATCTGGGGGGCGGCGCCGCGCGCGCACGTGCGGACGCTCCTTCTGGAGTTCCTCGCCAGCCGGTCCGACCCAGACGCGTTCGAGGCGGGCATCGTCGTGCCGCTGCTGGGCACTGAGCAGGGCCCGGCCCTCCTGCGGGCCGCCGCGGGGAGCCGGGGGTGGTTCGAGCGGCTGCGCGACTCGGCCGAACTCGCCGCTTGGATGCGCCAGCCGCATGATCGGGCGGCACTCTGCGTCGGATTCCTCGCGGGTGCCCTCGTCACCGACTTGGAATGTGTTCGCCGACTCCTCGTGCGACACTGGGTGGCCGACCCTGCGTACGACGCACTCGTTGTCGGCGTCGCCCAGTACGTGCCCAAGTGGGACACCGCGTGGGTTGAACTTGTATGCGCCTCCGTCCGTCGGTCGCCGGTTCAGATTATCTGGACGGCGAACGCGGTGGCCGATTCCGACCCGGTACTCGCACCGCGACTAGTCCGGGCTCAACTCGACCGTGAACTTGGCCAGGCCGAGGGTCAACATGCGGCGCGCGTGAAAGCAACCTCCTCGCCAGACGGCGACGCGCCGGAGGAAACGCATTTCGGGTCGATGCGGGACGAGTTCACCGCCCTCCTAGACGGCCGCAACGGCGACCGCTACACCCTGCCCGAGATTGCCAAAAACTGCCCTGAGCCGTTCCTGCGGGAGGTGTGGCCGTGGCTAATCGCCGTACTCCGGCGATGCCCGGAGCGTCATAAGCACGGGACGACTTATACAGACGACCGGGCGACGTGGATCTCTGCCGACATCCGCCCGATACCGCTTCTCGAAGCGATTGGCGCGGCGGCAAGCGGGTGGGCAGAGGCGGCGCCGGACGCGTTCGTCGCCTTCGCGCTCCGCGAGGCGGACGCGACCGAGTTCCTGGCCGCACACCGGGTGCTCGTGCGCGGCTTCCTCGTCCTTCCGGCGACGCACGCGGCCCACGCGCTCTCGTACCTGTTGGCGGACCCGCGGCGACTGGCGATTGGGACTTTCCGGAACCAATACGAGAGCACTTCGGCCCTGATCGCCGCCCTGGCTTCGCGGCTCTCGGCCGAACAGCGGCGGAAGTTGGAGGACGCCGTCCTGCACTTCGAGATGTATCCCGTGACCGATGACGCTCGCGACGCGGAGTACCGACGCGACCTCACGCGGTACAATCGGCAAGCCCGACTCCGCCTGTTACGGGCGTTTCCGGCCGAACACCTCAGCCGGGAGACCGCGGCCTTTCGCGCTCAGGAAGAAAACCTTTTGCCCGGAACTCGCTCGTTCGACAGCGAGTCGTGTGGCGGATTTGTGGGCCCCCGGATGACTGCGGACGAGCTTGCGAAGGCGTCGGACGCGGACGTCCTGAACGTCATCGAGGTGGTCGCCGAACGGGATGCAAAGGGGCGCGAGAGCCTGTGGAGGTTCGGTGTGGGGCGGAGCGGGGGCACGCGGGAGGAAGCCGGGGCGTTCGGGGCATTGGCCGAACGGGAGCCGGAGCGCGTAATCGGCCTCCTTAGCAAGCTCCGTCCGCCGCGCGACGACCCGTACGCCGCCGCGGCGATCATGGGGCTTGCCAAGTCGCCCTTGGCATCCGACCAACTGTTCCGACTTGTGGTCGACGTCCATTCTCGCGGTTTCACGTCCGACGACGTCCGAGACCGCGTCGCCGACGCCGTCGAGCACCGTGCTAGCCGTCGGGACCCGGTGCCGGCGGGGATTGTCGCGATGCTGGAAACCTGGCTCGACGAGATGGCGATCCCGTGTCCGACTGCCGTCATTGACGACGCAGACGACGGAGCGGCAGCCGCAAAGGCACCCGACGGGCCGATCGTCTTCGGGCACGGCGGCTCCCTCGGCATCCTCATGCACGGCCGCGGCGCAGTTGCGCGGGCCTTGGGCGCCGCGCACGGTCGCCGCGACCCGGTGAACGCCGCCGAGATGGTTCGCCTCCTCCACACGCGCGCCGAGCGAGAGCGGCACCCGCACGTTCTGGCCGAGATGCTCACCTATTTCATCCCCTGTTTCAGGGAGCCGGTCGCCGCGACCGCCGCGTACGACGCCGTCATCGCCGCATGCCCCGCCGTCCTCGGATTGCGGTTGGGAATCCACGCGCTTGCAGAACTCACCGGCAGTGCTGACCCGACGGTACGGTACGAGGGGTGGTTGGATCAGATGAGGGCGATCCAGAGTCCGTTCGTACGCCAAGCTTACGGCGAGTTGCTGTTCCTGTATCGCGCCCGTACCAGCGCTACGGGGGCGGACGCTAGGATCGCCCCGCTCCTCGCTGGCGACGACGTCGACGCACTCCGCGGGCTGGCGTACGGCGCTGCCGAAGCATGGTCGGAAGCACATTGCCGGGCGGTCGCCACCGATATCCTGTGCGCGGCGGCCCGCGTCCCGGACGAAGGCATACGGCGGGCCATCACCATCGCGTTCATTCCGCCCGAGGAGCGGTTCACCCTCGACCCGGACGCGAAGCGGGTCGTGGCGGCGGTGATCGAGCATCAGGAACTGCTTCGGCACGTCGGAGGTCAAGTTCTCGATGCGCTGACGCCCGCGGCGGGAATCGAACCTGAGGTCGTTGCTATGGCGTGCCGGGCGGTCCTCGACTTGTTCGCGTCGGGATCGGCCTCCGGCCAGATGTCGACGGAGGTTGCCGGACCCCTCACCAGCGCGGCACTAACCCTCCACCGCCAGCCAGAATACCGGGCCGAAGGTCTGCGCCTGTTCGAGGAACTGATCCGACTGGGCGTGCATGACGCCGCGGCCGCGCTAGCGCTGATCGACCGGCGCGCTTCGGCGAACGTCGGTCCGACTTTACTGCCCCGACTTCGCCGCCGGAGGCGATAGGCGAATGGAACTAGCCGACCACCTTGGCCCCCCTGTCCCCGCGTCGGCGGCACTCTGGTGCGTTCCGAGCCGCGTACCCATCCGGGCAGTTGGGCCCAGGAGATCGTGTCCTGTGGGGAGCGTCGACTAACATGCTATGATAGATCATCGTAACTGCTAACTCGTCTGGTCGTGGGCAGTCGATCACATCCCCTTGCCTATATGACCGACTCGAACAAGAAATGAGGGCGTAAAACGGTGAAGATTCAGCACTCGCCGCTGATGACGGTCACACCGCATCACGCGTTTCTGTCTGACATCGCGGTGCTCACGCAGGCGTGGAAAAAGGCGCACGAGTACATCCGTCGTCACAATTGGTACGCGGACACGCTCGAACTCGACGTATCCGCGGTCATGCTGCGCGAACTGGTCTCGGACTGGTCCGCGATACTCGGCAATCGGGCCTGCCGACCAGAAATGTACCGACCCGAACCGATTCGCCTGGTGACGGCCCCTAAGTCAGCGCCTTGGAGGGTCACCGCGGCTGAATGGAAACCCGTAAAGGAGGACGGCGTTCGGCTCCGGCCCTTGGCACACATCGCGATCCGCGACCAGACGCTGGCTGTGGCGGCCATGATCTGCTTGGCCGACGCGGTCGAGACCGCGCAGCGGAACCCGAGCCCGCCGTTCGTACCGGGTAAGCTCGCGCGCGAAGTCGATCTCGCCCGCGCGGTCAGCAGCTACGGCAACCGTCTCGTCTGCCGGTGGCGGGAACGGCGGGCCGGCTTCCGCTGGGGAAACGCCGAAACGTACCGCCGCTTCTACGAAGACTACCGCGCGTTCGTGGCCCGCGCCGAGCGGGCGTTGCGGGACGGCGCCGGCAGCGGGGCGCGCGCGGTCATCCACGTCGACCTCTCGAAGTTCTATGACCGCATCGACCGGCGCGCGCTCGTCGGCAAGCTCCGGAGGCTGGCCGAGGCACATTACCGCGAGTCGGAAACGAGCGATCGGTTTTTCGAGCTTCTCGGCAACGTATTCGATTGGCGTTGGCATCCGGACGACATCCCGCTCCTCAAGCGATACCAGTTAGCGGACGATGGCGTCGGCCTTCCGCAAGGGCTCGTCGCGGCCGGGTTCTTTGCCAACGCCTACCTCATCGAGTTCGACCGGGCAGTCCGGCGCTTGTTCGATGAGCGGCAGCGGGGTCGTAATTGGGTGATCGTCGACTACTTCCGATACGTCGATGACATTCGCGTCGTCGTCGACTGCGACCGCGGTCCGCGCGACGTTCGTCCGGATCAACTGAAGCAAGAAGTGGCGGCCGAACTCGAGAGGCTCTTGACCACCACGACGCCGGGCGTCACGTTGAACGTCGGCAAGACCGATGTTCAGATTCGCGACGCCCTTCCGCCCGTGGTCGGCGTGGCGCGGACGATGGCCGCCGTCCAAGATGTGGTTTCTGGTCCGATGGATACGGCAGCGGCCACCCAAGTACTCGACCTTATCGGCGGCCTGTTTCCGGTCGCCGAGCGTGCTGCTGACGTGGCCGCGGCGGCGGCGGACGTTGACGGTGGCGCGGCGGTGGGAGAACTGGCACGCGGTGTCGACGGGGCGGACGACGCATTCTTCGCCGACCTATTCACCGCCAAGCTCGATGTGCGGCCCGACACGGTGGAGCGGTTCGCCGCTAACCGGCTGCTCCGCACGCTAAGGCACCTGCGCGCGATGAGCGACGACGCCGGGGTCGACGGCCTGGCCCGGGCCGCACTCGACGACCGGGCGGCCGAGTTCTCGAAGACCTTGCTCCGCCGCTGGTTCGCTGACCCGTCTGGCGTCCGGCTGCTCCGAACGGCGATGAACCTGCTGCCTCTGCCGCGCGCGTTCGAGTTCGTACGTGACCGCCTTTGGCCGTACCTCGCCCAGGTCGAGCGACATGTCGATTTCACGCTGGGGCAGGTGATTGACAGTTCAGCGATGCGCTCCGCCGGGTGGGCACGGCACGCCTGTCTGTACGTCGCGGCGGACCTGTTCCGGGCCGCGGCAACCGAGACCGGGTTTGTCACCGATCCCGACGTGTTGCCGACGGCGGCTGACGTGGACGGTTATCGCAGAGCGGTGTGCCGGTTCGCGCGCGAGTGCGTCGGGCTCGGGGTCGGTGTCCCGTGGTTCGTTCACAAGCAGGCAGTGGTCGCCCTCGCGGTCCTGGACGTGCCGGAGCAAGAGGGCGAAGGGGAAGACTTGCCTAACGCGCGCTACGCGGGCGCCCGGTACGCGTTGTTGGCCGAACTACTGACGACACGACGCGCCGTTTCGCCCGATTTCGGGCCGATGAGCACCGTCGAGCGGGTGGCAATTGCGATCGTGGCATGGCGGCTGGCGCGATCTCCGGGTCAGCGGGAGCGAGTGATTGCGTACGCGGTGGACGCCACGTCCCGCGATGGCGACCTGGACATCGTGCGTGCCCGCGAACTGCTGAAGCTTGAGGGTGGAGAACTGGCCGACGCCGTCGTAGGCGTCGGTCGCAAATCTCCTTCTGACGCGAAGGGCCAGGATGATCCAGGGCGCGCGGGTGGCTGGCGGACCCTGTCCGAGGTGATCGAGGCGCCCGACAATCCGTTCCGGCAGGAGAACGCGGCTCTGGTGTTGCTGCTCCGTCTCACCGAGGCTTGGCGGGGCAAGCACAAACGGCGGCGGGGCGGCGTCCTGACACCGGACCGAGTGCTCGTTCGTTACGCAGACCCGAACGCGATCGCCGACCCGAGTCGCGGGTTAGAGCGAACGGTCCTTAATCTCAAGATCACCCCGACGCCTCCCCATCCCGACTCACGCTTCGACCTCCCGCCGTGGTGTCCGGT
>DATHXE010000826.1:0-4281 GCA_035459845.1 Tepidisphaeraceae bacterium
CACGTCGGCATCACGCTCAACCCCGCCACGCCGATCGAGGCCGTCTACCCCGCCCTCGAACACGTCGACCTCGTCCTGATCATGAGCGTCGTCCCCGGATTCTCCGGCCAGAAGTTCATGCCCGAGGTGCTGCCGAAAGCCGAGGCCGTCAAGAAGCGCCTCGCCCCCCACCAGCGCCTCGAGATCGACGGCGGCATCGGCCCCCAAACCGTCCGCCAAGCCGTCGACGCCGGCGTCGACTGGTTCGTCGTCGCCAGCGCCATCTTCGACCGGCCCGACCGTAAGGCCGCGGTCAATGAGATCCGCGCGCACCTGGCGTGATCCCTATCGCCGCACTTGCATCAACCCGCCCCGCTGGCGACCATGCCCTGTCCGTAGCCCGACCAGATAATCCCGCTCGCAAGGGCCTTCTTTGCGACCTTTGCGTCTTTGCGGCCGACCCCGATTACCGAGACCGTCATGTCCCAGTTCCCCTCCGAGCCCGTCGTCAAGAAGGAAGGCATTCCCGAGGGCCTCTGGCTCCGCTGCCCGGAGTGCGAGGAGATGCTGTTCCGGAAGGCCGTCGAAGAGGCGCTCTGGGTCTGCCCGACCTGTCAGCACCACTTCCGCATCTCGGCCCGGCAGCGCGTCGACCACCTGCTCGACCCCGGGTCGTTCGAGGAGATGTTTACCGACATCCGCCCGACCGACCCGCTCGAGTTCACCGACAAGAAGACCTACGCCGACCGCCTCGTGTCCGAGCAGAAGCGCAGCGGCAACCCGGACGCCGTCGTCTGCGGCAAGGGGTTCATCAAGGGGCGCCCGATCATGCTGGCCGTCATGGACCCGACGTTCATGATGGGCTCGATGGGCTCGGTCGTCGGCGAGAAGATCACCCGCACGATCGAGGCCGCCGCGGACGACAAACTCCCGCTGCTGATCGTCTCCTGCTCGGGCGGGGCGCGCATGCAGGAGTCGACCCTCTCGCTGATGCAGATGGCCAAGACGTCCGCCGCCCTGGCGCGCCTCGACGAGGCCGGCGGGCTGTTCATTTCGCTGCTCGCGGATCCGACGACCGGCGGCGTCACGGCGAGCTTCGCCATGCTCGGCGACTTCATCATCGCCGAGCCCAAGGCCCTGATCGGGTTCGCCGGCCCCCGGACGATCTGGAACACGATCAAGGTCGAACTCCCCGACGGCTTCCAGCGCTCCGAGTTCCTCGAAGAACACGGCTTCCTCGACTTCGTCGTCCACCGGAAGGATTTGCGGAGCGAGATCGCGCGGCTCGTCGACTTTTGCGGGAAGTAGCCCGCGTACTCGCCCGCTTGCGGGTTAACGGGCCAGCAGACCCGCGAATACCAGCAGCGCCGATCGCGCGGGCGAGACGTGCGCGCGCCTTCCCGTTCCGGGCGACCGCCCCTCCTGAGAATCGCGGCTCGGCCGGCCCGCTAACCCGCAAGCGGGCGAGTACGCGGGGATCTGTCAGACCTCCTCTGCATTTCCCGTCTGTCCGCCCATGCCCTCCCCCGCCACGCTCGACCTCCTCCGCCTGATCGAAGCGAATACCGCCCGCGCCATCTCGATCGACCGCCACACCGCGACGATCGGCCCCTTCCTCGCCTCCGCCCACCCGACCAACGACCTGGTCTGGCTCAGCTCCGCCCTCCCGCTCTCGGCCCATCGCGACGAGCCGTTCGACTGGCCCCGAGTGGTTACCGAGCTCCGCGCCTGGTTCCGAAGCCACAACAGGCGGATGCGCTTCGAGATCCTCGAGCCCCTCTGGCCCGAGCTCGCGCCGCTCCTGACCGGGCAGGGGGTCGAGCTGCAGGGCCGGATGCCCCTCATGCTCTGTGCCCCCGCCGACCTCCGCGCGGCGCCGATCCCGACCGGCGTGACGATCGAGCCCGTCACCGCCGACTCGCCGTTCGAACAGATCCGCGACCTCGTGCAGACGGCCAACCGGTCGTTCAACGACGGGCCGGAGACGACGGACCGCCACGTCCACGAGCACCGGGCCGCCCTCGCCCGAGGGCAGTACCGCTGCGTCGTCGCCCGGGTCGACGGCCAACCGGCCGGCGCCGGGTCGATGACGGTCGAGAACGACGAGCTGGTCGGCATCGGCACGCTCCCCGCGTTCCGCCGCCGCGGGATCGCCGCGGCCGTGTCGCACCACCTCGTCGCCGACCACTTCGCCCGCGGGCACGCACTCGCTTGGCTGTCCGCCGGCGATCAAGTCGCCCGTGCGGTATACGAGACGATCGGGTTCCATGTGGTCGGCGATCAGGTCAACCTGATGGACCCGGAGTAGCGGATTGCCGATTGCCCATTGCCCATTGCACCGGGCGAACGGCGCTCAGCGCCGCCACCGCCGCTTTCCCCGCCTGTCGCGCCACGGCGTCGCCGCCACTTGGAACGCGTCCGCGTACACCACGTCGCCCACCGCCGCCGCCGTCTCCATCCGGACGATCACCCCGTTCTCCCGAAGCAGCCACACGAGTTCCCACACCTTGGCCAAGTGCTCGCGCGCCTCCGCCCCGAACCAGCAGATCGCCCGCGGGTTCTGCGCGTCCTTGAGGCAGGGGGGCACGCGCAGGTGTTCGACGAACCAGTCCAGCAGCTCGCGCAGGCGGGCCTGCTCGTATTCGGCCAGCTCGCCCGAGTCCAGGAGCGTGTACGCCGCCGTGAAGACCCCGGTCGGCGACCCGGAGTCCGCGTCCTTCACCGGCACCGTGAACCGGAGGTACATGCCCGCCCCAACGAGCCGGCCAAAATACGTCTGACACGCCCCGCAATGGGCAATGGGCAATCGCGCGCACAACTCCTTTCAAACTTGCCCTCCTTCCCCCGCCCTTTTACGATGACTCGTGCGTAACACCCTTTGGCGAGGAGCACCCATGACTCGGCGACGACGGCGACTCGGTTGGATCGGCGCGGCGGCGGTGGTCGGGATCGGCATCGGCCTCGCGTCGTTCCCGGCCGACGTGCTCGCCCGCCAGGGCGTCGTCAAGATGAAGGACGGCCGCGCGCTCGAGGGCGACATCGAGGAGGGCGCCGGCGAGGTCGCGATCAAGATCCGCGGCATCCCGACCAAGCTCGACCCTGCCAACGTCGCGTCGGTCGACTACTTCGACTCGGTCGACGCCCGGTACAAGGAGCGCGTCGCCAAGCTCCCGCCGAACGCGCCGGCGAAGGACCACCTCGACATCGCCCGCTGGCTGCTCGACGTCCGGTCGTACGACAACGCCTTGCGCGAGGTGGACGCGGCCCGCCGGCTCGACCCGAACAGCGCCGACGCGATCACCCTCGAGCAGACGATCATGAGCCAGCGGCGCCTGAGCCGCCCGCCCGCCGTGGGCGGCCCGGCCGTGCCCCCGCCCGTCGGCCCCAGGCCCCCGGTCAACGGCGCGGCCGCCGGCAAGCCGGCTACGCCCCACGCCAAGGATTACCTCACCGCCGACGACATCAACATCATCCGGCAGATGGAGTGGAAGGAGTCCGACCCGACCGCCCCGCGCGTGACCGTCCCGGCCGCGGTCCGCAACCGCTACGTCACGATGAAGGCGCTCGACGCCACCCAGTTCGCCGCGCTCAACCCCAAGCAGCAGGCGTACCTCATCCTGTCGGACCGCGACACCCCCGCCGAGCTCCGCCGCGACATCAAGGTCACTACGGACCCCGTCAACCTCACCGAGTTCAAGCGGACGATCCAGCCGCTGATCATCAGCAACTGCGCGACGGTCGGCTGTCACGGCGGGCCGGGCGGCGGCAAGTTCCACCTGTTCCACAACAACACGGACCGCGACGACGTCACGTACACCAACTTCTACATCCTCCGCCAGTACACCCAGGCCGTCGGCGACAAGACCTACCAGATGATCGACCCGCAGTTCGAAAACCTGAGCATCCTCGGGCAGTTCGCCCTGCACCCCGACGCCGCCGAACTCGACCACCCCGAGATCAAGGGCCAGGCGCTCAAGCCGATGGCGAACAACAAGACCTCGCCCAACTATCTGAAGCTGATGGCGTGGATGAAGAACCTGGTCGCCGGCCAGCCCAAGTACGGCATCACGTACGAGGTCCCGGGGACCAAGCCGGCGGCCGACAAGCCCGCCGCCCCCCCCGCGACCCCGGCGCCCGCGCCCGCCCGATAGCCCGGGCGCCCCCGTCGCCCCGAAACAAGCCGGGGCACAGCGCACGGGCTACGCCCGAAGCGCCGCCCCGGATTCCGCCGGTCCACCGCTGCGCACCGAGCGCCCCCCTCCCCTCCTCCCCTCCTCCCCTCACCACCCCACCACCCCACCA
>DATHXE010000827.1:0-11785 GCA_035459845.1 Tepidisphaeraceae bacterium
GCGCTGGAAGGCGTCGACCATGTCGCGCCGCTTGGCGACCGGCGTGCCCCCGTGCAGCACCAGGCCGGGCGCGCCGAACACGGTGCGCAGGTGCTCCGCCAGCGGCCGCGCGATCTCGCGGAACTGCGTGAAGACCAGCGCCTTCTGCTGCCGCTCGGCCAACTCCTCGCAGATCTCGGTCAGCCGCCGGAACTTGCCGCTGCGGGCCGGGTCGTAGGCGTCGTCGCCGGTCCAGTGCGAGGGGTGGTTGCAGATCTGCTTGAGGCGCGTGAGGTACGCGAGCACGATCCCGCGGCGCTGGATGCCGTCGACCGTCGCGATCGCCTGGGCGAGTTCCCGCACCGACTGCTCGTACAGTGCCGCCTGCTCCGGCGCGAGGTTGCAGAAGGCCCGGACCTCCGTCTTGTCCGGCAGGTCGGCAATGACCCGCTTGTCGGTCTTAAGCCGGCGGAGGATGTACGGCGCGGTGAGCGCGCGCAACGGCGCATAATCCGGCGGCTCCAGCTTGGCGAGTTGTTTGACGACCGCCCCGAACGCCTTGGCCGTCCCGAGCAGGCCGGGGTTGAGGAAGTCGAAGAGCGACCACAGGTCCGACAGGCGGTTCTCGATCGGGGTGCCGGTCAGCGCGACCCGCGCCCCGGCGCGGAGCTCCTTGGCCGCGCGCGTCTGCCGCGCCCCCGCGTTCTTGATCGCCTGCGCCTCGTCCAGGACGACCAGGTCCCACTGCCGCTCGCGCAGGGCGGGCGAGCGCGCGAGCATGCCGTAGGTCGTGATGACCACGTCCGCCGAGCCGACCGCCGCGCCCAGCGCGGCCGCGTCGCCCAGGTCGACGTCGGCCTCGGACGGGTGGGCTACGAACGTCCGCAGCGCCGGGGCGAACCGGGCGACTTCCGATTGCCAGTTGGCGATCAGCGACGCGGGCAGGACCAGCAGGCTCGGCGGCGCCTGCCGCTTCTCCCTCGCCTGCAGCAGCAACGCCAGCACCTGGACCGTCTTGCCCAGCCCCATGTCGTCCGCCAGGCACGCCCCCAGGCCCAGCCGCGTCATGAACCGCAGCCAATGCGCCCCCGCTTCCTGATACGGGCGCAACGTCGCGCGCAGCCCGCGCGGCACGGCACCGCCACCCGTGTCGGGGCCGCGGAGCTCCGACAACGTCCGCTCCAGCCATGCCCCCGGCGCGATGCCCGTCCATTGCCGCACGTCCGGCGGCACCGCCGCCGAACCGTCGTCGCCCAGCGGCACGCCCGCGAGCAGCCGCATCCCCTCGAAAAACGAAATACCCTCCTCGGCGGCGTCCCGCTGCACCCGGTTCCAGTGCGCCAGCGCCGCCGCCAGCTTCTCCTTGTCCAGCTCGACCCACTGCCCGCGGAACCGGATCAACCCGCCGGCGCCGGCCATCAGCTCGCGCAGCTCCCCGGGTTTGAGCGCCTGGTCGCCCAGCGCCACGTCGACCTGGAAATCCACCAGCGCATCCACCCCCAGCCGCGACCGCGCCGCCTCGCCGATCTTGACCTGCACCTGCGGCCGCGGCGCGCGGCTGCGCTTCCACCAGTCCGGCACGCGCACGACCAGCCCGCTCTCCTCCAGCGCCGGGACGTCCCGCAGCAGTGCGTGCGCGTCCCTCGGCGTCCACGCCAGCGGCTCGTAAATCCCCCCGCTCTCGACGAGCTCCTTCACCCACGCGCACCGCTCGGCGGCGCGCTGGATCGGCGTGAGCAGCGCGAGCAGCCCCGCGCGATTCTTCGCCCCGGCGTACTCCTGCAGCGCCGCCGACAGCGGCACGTGCTGCGGGCGACCTTGGCTCGACAGCCGCCTCGTGTAGCTCGCCATGAACGCAAACGGGTGCTCCGCGTCCCGCTTGTTCTCCGCCAGGTGGAACGTCACCCGCCCGACCATCTGCCACGCCGGGTTCCGCTCGCGCAGGAACGCCCCGACGCCGCCCCCCGCGGCGCGGACCTGCTCGCGGACGTACTCGTCCAGCTCCGCCCACCACTCTCCGAGCACCGACGCGTCGAGGTACTCCAGCCCCCGCATCGGCGGCGCCTGAAGCGCCAGCGCATCGACGTCGGGCGGTGGCACCGGATCGACCGGCCCGTCGTCGACCTGCGGCATCTGACACAGCCGCGTCAGGTACTCCCGCGCGAACTCCCGGGCGTAGGCCAGCGGCGGCGGCAGCGGCGCCTGCAACTCGCCGGTCGCCAGGTGCAGCAGGCCCGCCGACCCGCCATTCTGGAAACTGGCCAGGATGTGGCGCTGGGACGATTCGCTGAGCAGCCCCGCCGGCTCATCCTCCCGGAACTCGGCGAGCGGCCTGCCGTGCGGGGAAATCGATAGTGTAATGCCCACCTGGGTTAGCCCGTCGAGCCCATTGATTGGTCGTCAGCACTTGCCGCGGCGCGTCGTGGCTCACCGCGGCACGCGACGCCACGGTAAGCGGCCGGCCCACTCCCATCAAGCAAACCCTGATTTCGCTCGGAACATCATTCTTGGGCCGGCTTCCACATTCCGCGATCGCGACGGCAACGCCGGGCTCGCCTGTAGATACCGATGCATGGAGAGGACCCGGGCGATGACTCGATTGGGCAGGACGTGGCTGGGAATAGCCTTGTTGGCGGGGACATTCTGCGCACCCGCCCGGGCGGCGGAACGGCCGACCTCGCTCGACGGCGTTCTCCAATCCCGCTGCATGGAATGTCATGACAAGCAGACCCAAAAGGGCGGGCTCGATTTGTCGGCGCTGACGCTTGCCGATCTGGGCGACAAAGCCACGTTCGACCAATGGGTAAAGGTCCACGACCGCGTCAATGCGGGAGAAATGCCCCCGGCGGCGAAGGCGCAGCCGCCACAAGCCGAGCGGGACGCGCTGATCAAAACGCTGGGCGGGATCCTGAGCGCCGCCGACAGGAAACGGCAGCGCGAGTCGGGCCGCGTGCCGCTGCGGCGGATGAACCGCGTCGAATACGAGAACACGATGCGCGACCTGTTCTCCCTTCCCGGCCTGGAGATCAAGGACCGATTGCCGGCGGACGGCCGGGTGGCGGGATTCGATAAGGTCAGCACCGCGCTCGACATCTCGGCGGTGCAGATGCGGAAGTACCTGGAAGCGGCCGACCACGTTCTCGACTCGGCCATCGTCCATCAGGACAAGCCGACGGTCTTCCGGCATCGATTTCGGTTGATCGGTGGGCTATCGCAATTCGGCAACGACTCATTTCCGATGAAGGAGAAGAAGGTTCAGACGGACGTCCTTCGCCTGCTCCACGATCCGGAAAAGCCGGGAAAGGATCTCCATCTAAAAGATCGCGGACCGTACCTGGAAGCGATGGACTCGCTCGGCTTCATCTACCGTCCGCTCTACGATCGCTTCGTCGGCAATTTCTCGCCGCTGCACACGGGCTATTATCGAATCCGCACGTCGGTCTGGAGCTTCAACCTCAACCGGGGCGAAGTGGCGCCCGGAACGAGGACGCAGCCGTTCTCGCTGGTCGCCAACGGGCGACGCCTGGGCTATCTCGATGCCCCGTCGCTAAAGCCGACTGCGTACGACCTGGTCGTGTGGTTGAACGCGGGCGACCGCCCGGAACTCCTGCCGGCGGGCCTCTGGGAAAACCGCTCCGATCCGAGCCTGTTCAAGTACGTCGGCGAAGCCGTGGCGGTGGACTACGTCGACGTCGAAGGGCCGCTGCACGACGTCTGGCCGCCGGCGAGTCATCGCCGATTGTTCGGATCGCTGCCGCTGGCGATGATTCCGGTCGAGAAGGGGCGGGCGACGCCCCCGGTGCCGCCGCCGGCGACGCGCCACCCGGGAAGCCGCCCCAACCACCAGGACGGCAAGGAATTCGACAAGCGCCAGCCGGTCTGGACCGCCGCGTCGCCGCGTCCGAAGGAGGATGCGGCGCGGTTGCTGGCCGACTTCCTGCGGCGCGCGTTCCGCCGGCCCGTGCCGCCGGACGAAGTCGCGGTTTACGCCAAGATCGCCCACGATCGGATCGACGCCGGCGACTTCTTCGAGACGGCGATGCGCGCCGCGTACCGCGTCGCACTCTGTTCACCGGACTTCCTTTTCCTTCAGGAGCCGGCCGGCACGATCGCCACCGACCCGACGATTCTCGATTCCTATGCCGTCGCCTCGCGCCTGTCGTACTTCCTGTGGAACTCGATGCCGGACGACGTCCTTTCGGGCCTGGCGCAGAAGAACCAGCTCAACGGCAAGACGCTGATGGAGCAGGTCGATCGGATGCTCGACGACCCCCGCTCCGACCGGTTCGTCAACGACTTCCTCGACCAGTGGCTCCACCTTCGGGACATCGACTTCACCAGCCCGGACGGCGCGCTCTACCCGGAATTCCGCACCGAATTGCGCGACGCCATGCTCGCCGAATCGCGCGCCTATTTTCGAGAACTGCTGAAAAACGACCTCGGCGTCGCCCATTTCGTCGATTCCGACTTTCTCACGATCAATCAGCGACTCGCCGAGTTGTACGGCATTCCGAACGTCGTCGGGAGCGCGATTCGCCGGATCCCCAAGCCGCCGGATTGCCACCGGGGCGGCTTTCTCACGCAGGCCGCCGTGCTGAAGGTGACGGCCAACGGCACGACGACCTCGCCCGTGCAGCGCGGCTACTGGGTGATGGACCGGCTGCTCGGACGCCCGCCCCGTCCGCCCCCGCCGGACCTCCCCGCCATCGATCCCGACCTGAACGGCACGACGACCATCCGCGAGCAGTTGGCCAGGCACCGGGCAAACCCGGCGTGCGCGGGATGCCACGCGACGATGGACCCGCCGGGATTCGCGCTGGAGAGCTTCGACGTGATCGGCGGGTGGCGCACGCGCTACCGGAATCTCGGCGAGAAAGGCGAAGCGCCGACCCCATCTGAGATGCTCGGCTTCCCGGGGAACGGGAATTTCGAGAAGCAAATCCGCTTCCGCCACGGCCTGCCGGTCGACGCCTCGGGCCAGACCGCCGACGGCAAGGCGTTCAAGGACGTCGACGAGCTGCGCAGGATTCTCCTGGCCGACGAAGAATCGCTGGCCAGAAACTTCGTGGAGCGGCTCGTCCTCTATTCGACCGGCGCCCCGGTCAGCTTTGCCGACCGGGCGCAGGTCGAACAGATCCTGAAGTCCGGTCGAGACGGTCGCTACGGGGTACGGACGCTGATCCGCGGGGTGATTCGGTCGCAGCTGTTCGGGCGCAAGTAGGCGAAGGAGACGAGCGATGCATCGTTCAACCGTACGGCCCCCCGTCATGAATCGGCGGACGTTCCTGCGCGGCGCGGGCGTCTCGATGGCGCTGCCGCTGCTCGACGCGATGACGCCGGCGCGGCTTCTCGCGGCGGAGGAAGCCGCGCGCGTGCCGCGGCGGATGGTCGCCATCCAGACCGCGCAGGGCATCATGCCGCACCTGTTTTTCCCGGAGAAGGGCGGACGCGAGTACGAGTTGTCGCCTTACCTCAAGCTGATCGAGCCGCTCCGCAACGACTTCACCGTCTTCTCCGGGATGTCCCATCCGGGCGTCGACGGCGGACACTCGAACGAACGGTCGTTCCTGACCGGCGCGCCCCACCCGGCCGGCGGGGCGTTTCGCAACACCATCTCGCTCGACCAGGCGATCGCCGAGCACATCGGGCACCTCACGCGCATCCCCTCGCTGGTCCTGGCTCCCGGCAGCGGCGGGGGCAGCATGTCGTACACCGCCAGCGGCGTGCAGATCCCCGGCGAACAGAGCACCTCGGCGCTCTACCGCCGCCTCTTCGTCCAGGGCAGCCCCGCGGAAATCGAGGCGCGCGTCCAGGACCTGCGCTCGGGCCGCAGCCTGCTCGACACCGTCGGCGAGCGCGCCGGACGCCTGCAGAAGACCGTCGGCAACGCCGACCGCCACCGCCTCGACCAATACTTCACGTCCATCCGCGAACTCGAAGTTCAGATGGCCCAGGCCCAGGCGTGGGAGCGCAAGCCCAAGCCGGTCGTGACAATGCCGGAGCCGAAGGACATCACGGACCAGGCGTACGTGATCGATCGCCTGCGGAGCACGCTCGATATCGTGAAACTCGCCCTGGAGACCGACTCGACGCGCGTCGTGAGCCTGTTCTTCCAACCGCTCGGAACGCTCCGCATCGAGGGCGTGTCACACGAGACGCACTCCCTGACGCACCACGGCAACCGCGCGGAAATGGTCGACGAATTGCGCCGCATCGAAGAAGCGCAGTGGCAGGTCATCCGCGGCTTCCTCGGCGGCCTGCAGGAGACCCGGGAGTCCGGCGACCGCCTGCTCGACCGCACGGCCGTCGTGTACGGGACCTGCATGGGCAACGCCAACGGCCACACCAACAAGAATTGGCCGATGCTGCTCGCCGGCGGCGGCTTCCGCCACGGCCAACACCTCGCGTTCGACAAAGTGCAGAACATGCCGATCGCAAATCTTTACGTTTCGGTTCTGCAACGCCTCGGCCTGCCCGTCGATCGATTCGCATCGAGCACGGGGACACTTCGCGGGCTCGAGATGGCGTAATCGTCCCGTTCACTTGGTGAACGCGTCAGAGTATTGAAGCGACTTGCTCGAGTTCCACGCTCGGCGGCGCCCCGCCCACGTATACCCAAGCGCAGCGTCCGCCGACGTCCTACGGCCAGAGCATCAGGATCGTCACCCCGCCCGCCAATGCCAGACCGAAGTACACGACGATCTGCCCGCGCAACCCCGCCGAGCCCAGCACCATCGCGCACCCGCCCTTGAACACCATGTTGGCCAGCCCGGCCACCAGGATCAGTCGCCACGCGAGGGCCACGTCGAGCCGGCCGTCGTGGGCGAGGTTGGCGGTGGACAACGTGATCGCGTCCATGTCGGTCAGGCCGCTGACGACGGCCACCGGGTACAGCCCGGCATTTCCGAAGCGGTCCTTGACGAACGCGACCGCCAGGATCACCAGCGCGTACAGCCCGCCGAAGATCAGCGCCGGTTTCAGTTCGGCGGGGTTCTTGGCCTCGGGCAGTTTGCCCGCTCGTTCCCCGCGGCCGAGCATGTATGCCGCGGCCGCCAGGATCGCCATCCACGCCGTCATGGCGCCCAGCGGCGCGACCATGGCGCGAAACTGCCCGGGCGCCACCACGGCCACCTCGACGATCACCCGGCCGAACGACACGGCCGACGCGATGACGATCACCAGGGTCGCGAGCTTCGCCCCCGCCCGCGCGCCTTGGCCGCCTTCCTTTTCCGCCGACTCCGCCGCGACCTCCTCGCGCGTCCGGCGGGCGAAGCTGACCGTGGTCGCCGTGCTCGAGATTAGCCCGCCGAGCACGCCACCGAGCAGTGCCCCCGCCCTGGCCCCGAAGATCTTGTACGCGACGTACCCGCCGAGGCTGATCGCGACGATGAGCACGACCATCCACCAAATGCGGTGGGGGTTGAGCACGCCGTACGGGCCGTAGGTCTTGTCGGGTAGGACCGGGAGGATCACGAACGTGATCAGGGCGAACTGCATGATCGCCGTCACGTCGTGGTCGCCCATCGCGCGGACGACGCGGTGCAGCGGCTGCTTCAGGTGCAAGAGCAACACGACCGCGCCGCCCACCGCCACGGCCGCCGCGGTGTGCCCGGCCACGACGTAAGCCCCCACGGCGTACATCAGCAGCGCCGCCACCTCGGTGGTCAAACCGGGGTCGACCTCACCCTGCCGGAGCTTGGCCACGTTGCTCATCACGAGCAGCGCCGTCAGCGCCAGCAGGCCCGCGGGCACCACCCACGCGCCCAGCGCAGGCGCCCCCAGTGCGGCGACCGCGCCGAACAGCGTGATCAACGGAAACGTGCGCACCCCCGCCACCCGCGACGCCGCCCGCTCGCGCTGCAGCCCCACCAGCAGGCCGAGCGCCAGCGCGATGCCCAACTTGATCAGCGCCTGATGGAGATCCATGACGGGCGGTGATTCTACCCGACCGCGCGGCCGACACGGCAAAAACGAGAACGCCGCGGGTCGTGTGACTCGCGGCGTTCCAACCGCGGAGCAGATCAGTACCAAGCCCGATGGCCCACGCGGCGTCGTCGCCGTTTCGAAACGGACTGCGCGGCGAACGCGAGACAACCGAAAAGATAGTGGCGTGAGGAATTACCAGTTAAGGGCGAACCTCGGACGCGGGAACGGTGCGAACGCGGGCGTCCTTGAACGACTCCGTGTCCGCGACTTTGGCCGCGCGGCTGTCCTTGCCGCTCGACCAGATCGCGGTGGTGGAGCCGTCGGCGTGGCGAATGCGGAGGTTGTCGAGATAGACCTTGTACGTGCCGGGTTTCCCGCCTTTGAAGACGATGCCGTGCCGCGGGAGGGCCCCCGGCGCGCTGCTGCACAGGCCGACGACCCGGTGCTCCCACACGCCGGGACCGCCCTTCACTTCCGGACCCGTGGTCAGATCACGGCCGAACTGATCGATCCCCTGGCCGCGCTTGAACTCGAGCGTGATCGCCTTGCTGTCGTTCCCCTTGAACGGGGAGTAATAGAAGCCGCGGTTCAGGCTGCCCGGCGCCGTGGCGACGTCGTACTCGACGTAGTCCGTCGCGAACTGGCGCCCGTCGAAGCCGGCGAACGGCACGACCAACTGGTCCTTCGGTTTGGCCGCCGCGGTGACGGCGACCGTCACTTCGAGTACCTCCCCTTCGGGCGCAGGTTTGGCGTCCAGCTTCGCGGGCGGCGGCCGATGCGTCAGCGCCGCGCCGAGCGACTCGGCCCAGGCGTTCATCTTCGCCGTGAGCGCTTTCACCACTTGCGGATGGGCGTCGCTGACGTTCGTCGTCTCGCCGACGTCGGCGCGGATGTCGTACAGCTCGGTATGGTCGTAATATCGGTGCAGGCGCCAGTCGGCGGTCCGAATGGCGTCTTCGGCGTGCCACGACCAGTAGTAACTGTCGACCGGGCTGGGCGCGTCGTCGCGAAGCGCGGGCCAGACGTTCTTGCCGTCGAGCGGGCGCGTCTCGGGCATTTTCAGGTCGGCCATTGCGATCAGCGTCGGGAACACGTCCGTCGCGCCGCACAGCCCGTCCCACGACCGGCCGGTGACCTTCCCCCGTGGCCAGCGGATCACCGTGGGCAGGCGCGTCCCGCCCTCGTAGATCGTGTGCTTGCCGCCCCGGAACGGAAGATTGCTGCCGTCCTTGGTCGCGCCGTTGTCGCTGGTGAAAACGACGATGGTGTTGTCGGCGAGTCCGAGTTGGTCGAGTTGGCCGAGGATGGCGGCGACGTTCTTGTCCATCGCCTGCACCATCGCCGCGTAGACGCGCCTGGTCTGGTCCGTAACCTTCGGGTCGACGCCCCGCAGGTCGGCTTCCTTGGCCTGCAACGGCGCGTGCACGATGTGAAACGGGACGTAGCAGAAGAACGGGCGGTCCTTGTTGTCGCGAATGAACTCCATCGCGTGCCCAACGATGAAGTCTTCCGTGTACCCGGCATCCTGCGCGCGGTACTCGCGATTGTGCCACCAGCTCACCGGCCCCCGGCCGCCGGCGGTGCGCCGCGTGAAGTAGTCGGCGCCGCCGCCGTAATAGACCCACGCTTCATCGAAGCCGTGCTCGTTGACGCCGAGCCCGCCCTTGACCCGTTTGTTCGGTAGCGCCTTGTACGCCTCGGCATGGACGGCGCGGTACTCGGCGGTGTCGGGGTCTTCGCCGTTGTGCCATTTGCCGAAGACGCCCGTGCGATAGCCGCCGGCCTTGAAGGCGTCGGCGATCGTCGTCTCGGCCTTCTCCAACTCGCCGCCAGTCTCCGGCCCGGTGCCGACGCGGAACGGGTGGCGGCCGGTCAACAGCATCGCGCGCGTCGGCGAGCAGACGCACCACCCCATGAAGTTTCGCAACTCCACGCCTTCCTTGAAGAGCTTGTCGATGTTCGGCGTCGGGATGGCGCCCCCGGGGTGCGCGCTGATGTCACTCCAACCGAGATCGTCGGCGAGGATGTAAACGACATTGGGTGGGGCGGCGGCGGCCCGGGGAGCGAGCAGCAACAGCGTCAGCAGGATCGTGGCGGTCTGTTTCATGGTGGGCCGCGAAAATGGGGACGAGGGAGGGCAAGAACTCACGCCTAGTCACAGCTTGTAAGTCGTCACTGCGGTACTTCCTGCGTAATCAGTCGAATCTGGACGTCGTCCAGGTAATGCGCGGTCTTCTGCCACAAGACGACCAGCACCTCCTGCATCACCTCCGACGCCTCTTCACGCGAGCCGAGTAACGAGCGGACAAAGGTCTGCAGCGCGCCCTCGCGCTCGGCATAAAGGCGCAGGAACGCGGCATGGCTGGCATCGGGTGTCGAGGGACGCATGGTTCCGCTAGATACCGCGCCTCACCCCTTCGGATTTGCCGAAATTAATTATGGGAAGCGGCGCGACCGCAGCAGACCAAGCCCGCGCGTCTCGCGCGTCCGACTGGCCAAAGGCGGCAGGCCGTCGACGTCGCACGGTAGAGCTTTCTCTTCAACGCCGCGGGGCTGCGGACGCCAGGCGAGACGCATCGGCTAACGTGGGTGACGTCGAACGGAAACGGGGGCGGCCGACCGTCAGCATCCGAAACACGGCGGATCACCAGGGGGATGAGCGGCGCAAGGTGCCGGTTCGGCCAGAGTTGGCAATTGGGAGGGCGCAAAAGAATGCCGCATGGTGTGAGACCATGCGGCATCTATGGAAATCGGGGTGACAGGATTTGAACCTGCGACCTCTTGGTCCCGAACCAAGCGCTCTACCAAGCTGAGCTACACCCCGTAGCCGACTTTCGGGATCGGGAGTCTATCCGATCCAAGGGCAGATTCAAGGCGGCCGCCGGCCGGCGTTCGCGGGGGGATACGGCGCGGGGGACGGTTATCTGACGGCCGGGTCGCGGGCGAGGTCGGTCAGGGCGCGGTCGGACTCGCTCCGCTGCCATTCGAGCAGTGCGGCGGCGGCCTTGCGGGGGAGCATGAGCTGGACGAGCGCGACCCACACGGGCCAGGCGATCGTGGCAGCGACGGCGACGGTCACGGTCGCGAGCATGATCAGCGAGAGAAAGTCCGCACCGATCGGCGCGGGCATCGCGACGTCTTTCGAACGGTCCCACATGCGGTAGTACGCGCCGCCCACCAGCGCGAGGGCGGTCAGCGCGCCAAGGGTCAGCCCGACCACGTACCCCTGCGGCCAGCGGAGGACCTGGAGGCGGCCGATGAGGCCGAACGGGACGGCGAAGACGAACGCGGCGACGTAGACGTCGCGGTCGATCTCGGCGGTGACCATGGCCCGGCCGAAGCCGGCGTAATCGTAGGCCTCGGAGTAGCCGACGACCGCCCAGGCGACCAGGCACCAACCGAAGAAGTTGATGCGGAAAATCATCGCGCAGGCGAGGCCGAACGAGCGGAGGCGGCCCAGGACGCGCTGGGCGGCGGGGCGGAGCGTGTTGATCGGCTGGTGGTGCCCGCACTCGGGACAGGCGAAGTGCCGGATGGCGCAGTGGTCGCAGACGGACTGCGGGCAGCCGTTGAGGGAGTAGCCGCACCGCTCGCAGAAAATCGGGAGCTCTTCGCCGAGCGGGACGGGCCTGGCGAACGCGGCGCGGTCGCGGTCGTTGCGGAGGTACTCGGTGGGGGTGTCGGCGGCGGTATCGGCGTGGGCGGTGGGGTTCATCGGGTGCTCTTCTTCGAGAATCATACCGCGGGGGAATGACGAAGGACGAAATTCGAAGCTCGAATCAATGCCGAAACTCGAAGGGCGAATGACGAAACTGTCGGCGCGCAGGGACCGTAACATCGCTTCTGTAAATTGACAAAGCCACCGTTCGCTCGGATCAAC
>DATHXE010000828.1:0-16755 GCA_035459845.1 Tepidisphaeraceae bacterium
TTACGACAAAGCCTATGACCAATTCGACCCCGAGTGGCGAAAGGTCTGGTCGCGCGACGAGCTCAAGTCCTTCTGGGAAGGGATCCAGGCGAACCCGCGGGTCGGCCGGCTGGTCACGTTCGAGTGGAACGGCATCCCGCCGCGCGACTCGGGTGCCGGCGGCGGCTCGCCGATCGTCGTCACCCAGGCGATCGGGAAGTTTCACGGCACTCAGGAAGATCGCTTCACGCTCCAACTGAGGCGGAGCGACGACCGGTGGTTGATCGTCGACATGCCCAACGTCATGCCGTTCGAACGTGCGGCGCCGAAGAAGAAATGAATCGGGGGTTGAACGCGCGCTGTCGGTGCCTGCCGCTTGCGGCTTAGCGACTTTTACGAAGGTGGGGCGCACGATTCGTTCAGGAGACGCGCGCAGAAGCCGACGTCTGATAACCGATGTCGTCCTCAAGGGGTTTGATTCGCAGCTCAATTCGTGCCGATGTCGGGAACCGGGGCGCGGTGCGCGCGCCCGGTCTCATCCCGCGAAGGCACGATATGGGCATTCCATTCCGAACCGCCGTCCTGATCACCTCCGCCGCCACCCTCGCGGTCTCCGGCGGGTGCGCCAAGATCCAGCGCACTTGGGAAGCCGCTAGCAAGGCGTGGACTGAAGACCCGCAGGCCCAGGTCAAGTTCGACGCGCCCCCGGTCGCCCAGAGCGAGGAGGCGCCCGCCTCGCCCGCCGTCGCCAACAAGCTGGCCGACGCCCCGGACGCCGCCCCCAGGGACGTTCCCGCCCCGCCCACCGTCGGCTGGACGACCCCGGCGCGCGGTGGCGACGCCATTCAGTTGACGCGCTACGAACCGGTCAAGGTGCCGGTCGTCAACGTCTTCGGCGAACTCGACGGCAAGCCCGGCAGCGCGCCCGGCTCCGCGGTCGACTTCGGCGTCCAGCAGCATTCCTACACCGACGAGGGTCAGGACGCCGGCGTCGCCATCGACCCGACCGGGCGATTGATGGTCTACTCGTCGACCCGCCACAACGAGAAGTCCGACGTCTACCTGCAGCGCGTCGACGGGTCCAGCGTCACCCAGTTGACCAGCGACGCCGCCGACGACGCCCAGCCGACCTTCAGCCCCGACGGCAAGTCGGTCGCGTTCTGCTCGACGCGCGGCGGGTCGTGGGACCTCTACACCATGGACCTCGACGGCCGCAACGTCACCCAGGTGACCAGCGGCCCCGCTCACGACATGCACCCGACCTTCGCGCCGGATGGTAAGCGCCTGGCCTACTGCTCGATCGGCGGGCGCAGCGGGCAGTGGGAGATCTGGGTCGTCGACCTCACCACCCGCGAGCGCCGCATGGTCGGCTACGGCCTGTTCCCCGCCTGGGGCCCCGAAAAGACCCGCGACCGCATCGCCTTCCAGCGCGCCCGCCAGCGCGGGAGCCGGTGGTTCAGCCTCTGGACCCTCGACCTGGTCGACGGCGAGGCCCGGCGCGTCACCGAGGTCGCCGCCAGCTCCAACGCCGCGATCGTCAGTCCGAGCTGGAGTCCGGACGGCCGGCGGCTCGCGTTCTCGACGATCGTCGAGCCCGCGCTCGCCGCCGGCGGCACCAAGGTCAAGGCCGCCCGCGGGCAGCAGGACGTGTGGGTCGTCGACGCCGACGGCGGCAACCGCCGCCGCCTGACCGACGGGAGCGGCGCCAACCTCTCCCCGTTCTGGTCCGCCGACGGCCGCGTCTACTTCGTCAGCGACCGGGGCGGACAGGAAAACGTCTGGTCCGTCCGCATCGAGAACGCCGGCCCCGACTTCCCCGTCGCCGGCCGGAAAGTCGACCCCCGCCGCACGCCCGCTGGAGGTGATTTGAACGGGGCAGTAGGATCCGGCGACGCGAGCGAAATCGCACGGTGACGGCGCGCCAGCGGACGACGGCGCGCCAGCGCCCGTCATCCTGAGCGCAGCGAAGGATCTAGCGTCGTACGTTGAGGCCCGTCGCCAACACCGAAACCGCCGGTAGCTGCCAGTTAGATCCTTCGGAGTACCTCAGGATGACGGTGCTCCTGCCTTCACAGTTTCACGCCAGATGCTTCACGGACGAGGCGCGATGCGGTTCCTGACGACAACGCTCTCGTGCCTCCTCATGGCCCTGACGGCCACGGGCTGCACGTCGTGCTCGCCGCCGCCCGAGTGGGGGCGCGAGACGGGCAAGTTCCTCCAAACCAAGCACCGCCAGGTTTGGGCCGTCGCCCCCGTGCTCAACCTCAGCGGCGAGCGCGGCGTCGACCCCATCCTCCAGGCCGACCTCGTCTTCCAGCAACTCCAGCAGGTCAAAGGCCTCACCGTCTACCCGGTCAACCGCGTCGCCGAGGTGTACGCCGGCCTGCGGATCGACCGCGTCGCCACCTCCGAGCAGGCCGCCCTGGTGTGCGACCTGCTCCAGTGCGACGGGCTGGTGATCGCGTCGGTCACGATTTTCGACCCGTACAACCCGCCCAAGCTCGGGGCGGCGCTGCAGGTCTTCCTCAAGCCCGGCGGCTACCAGCGCGCGACCGACATCGACCCGCGCGAGCTCGCCCGCCGCTCCACCGGCGCTCCCGTAACCCCCGACGCCACCGCCGGCCACGCCGACGTCGTCCAGGTCGTCGGCATGTTCGACGCCTCCAACGGCTCCGTCCGCGACCGCCTCCGCCGCTACGCCGCCGGCCGCCACGACCCGGCCGGCCCCCTGGGCGAGAAAGAGTATTACGTCAGCATGGACCGCTACTGCGGGTTCGTGTACTCCGAGCTGATCGACCAACTCGTCGCCAGCCCCAAGCTCGTCGGGCGCTAATCGCGCACCCCGCGCGTCCCCCACAATGACGTACTTGGCGGTCGCACCGAAGGTGCACGTCACCGTCCCGCGCCCACGCCGCGCCGTAACCCGCGCGCTCTACTGATGGGAAATACTCCCCCCGCCCCCACGGAATCGATTTCGCACCTCCTGTATACGGACGAGATCGTGCGAATGCGTGGGTTTCTCGCACGGTCCGGCGCGTCCATGGCCAGGGTCCGGAAGGCCCCGGTCCGCCGATCGGGCGGGGGTTTCGGACTGATTATTGGTCCGAAAGTTATGTGACAGAGGGAAATGGCCGATGGAAGAGTGGACACCGCCGGGCCGTGAGCCGGTTGGCTCGAACGGGCGGCGTCCGCAAGAGGCGCATCGAACGGCGCGTGCCGCGCGGCGGAGACCCGCGGGCGGACGCGCAGGAGAATGGACGCATGCCGAAGCAGGGCACCAAGCAGGTCGACGCACAGGCGGGCACCAAGACGCTCAGCCTGGTCAAGGGCGAGCAGCAGTACTGCTTCCGGTACGAGGTCGGGGAGGAGTCGAAGGTGCTCGAGGCCTTGATCGACATGGTCAACCGCCGCGAGCTCGCGTTCGACTGGTTCGACGCCGCCGTGCTGAGTCATCAGCTCGGCCAGCATTTGGCCAAAGAATTAAAGGCCTACTTGCCGAAAAAGGCTGCATGAAGGTTATCGGGACTGCAGCGTCGGAGCCGCTGCGTGACCGGTAGTGACCGCCGCCGCGACTGGATCGGAACGGGTTTCGCCACCCGAGGACGACACGGTCGCGACCGCGACGGGCGCGAGTGAGGCCGCATGACCCGCGGCTTGGCACGCACCCGTCGGGCGGGATGTTTGGCCGCAGGAACGGGACGAGGTCGGCGTGGAACGCCGGGCGTCTCGCGTCCGCGGCGGATGTTCCCGTTAGTCGGGCCACGCCGGAATCGCCGGCCGCGTGGCAAATCTGTCCGCACCGCGAATGGGTGCTTTTCCCCACGCCGGTGACGGATTCAAATCTCCATCGCCACGCTGAGTTATTCATGGACGCAGCTACCGTTTCCGCTTCGGGCACGCCCGTCGGCTCCGCCTCGACTTCGGGCGCTTCCCTCGCATCGCAATACACGGGCAACCTGCCCCAGCCCAAGAACTTCACGCCCCTGGTGCGCGGGTTCCTCGACTACCTCAAGCTCGAGAAGCACTTCAGCGACTACACCGTCAAGAGCTACGGCGCCGACCTGATCCAGTTCGGCCAGTTCACCGCCGGGGAGATCGGCCACGCCGGCGCCAACGCCCCCGCCGGCAAGGTCACCCTCGAGCAGCTCGACGAGCGGATCATCAAGGCCGAGGCCCTCTCGGTCCGCGAGTTCCTCGCCTACCTCTACGCCCAGAACTACACCAAGAGCACGACCGCCCGGAAGCTCGCCACCCTCCGCAGCTTCTTCAAGTACCTGATCAAGCGCGGCGTCGTCAGCGTCAACCCGCTCTCCACCATCCGCACCCCCAAGCAGGAAAAGCGCCTGCCCAAGTGCCTCGACCTCGAGCAGGTGCAGAAGCTCCTCGACGCCCCGGACGACGGCGAGCTCCTCGGCTCCCGCGACAAGGCGATGCTCGAGGTCCTCTACTCCTCCGGCATCCGCGTCAGCGAATTGGTCGAGCTCGAGGTCCAGGACCTCGATCTCCAGGAGGGCATCCTCCGCGTCCGCGGCAAGGGCCGGAAGGACCGCCTCACCCCGATCGGCAGCCAGGCGATCAAGGCCCTCCAGCGCTACTTCGAGCTCCGCAACGCCGACCCCAAGCTCGCCCAGAACCAGCCCGCCCAGCGCGTCTTCCTCAACAAGCACGGCGAGGCGCTCAGCACCCGCTCGGTCCGCCGAAAGCTCGACAAGTACCTCGTCGAGGCCGGCCTGGACCCGGGCATCAGCCCCCACACGCTCCGCCACAGCTTCGCCACGCACCTCCTGAACAACGGCGCGGACCTCCGCAGCGTCCAGGAACTGCTCGGCCACCAGTCGCTGAGCACCACCCAGATCTACACCCACCTGACCACGACCCGCGTCAAGCAGGTCTACGACCAGGCCCACCCCCGCGCCGGCTCCGACACCGTCGGAAACGGCGCGAACATCCCCCACCCGGTCAGCGCGAGCGGCCCCATCCCCCCCCAGGGAAACGGCACGTACTACCCGAAGGCCGGGTAGTCCCGGTTCGAGCTTTCTGAGAAACGATTGAGAACACGAGGCGCGACCGCGCCTCGTGTTCTTGTTTAAGCGTCTTGTGAAAGCCCACGGTGCTTGCACCGTGGGTTGCATATTCCCCGACCTCAACTCCCCCGCTTATCCCTGTAATGACTGGGAGGCAGCCCCGTCTTCTTCTTGAACACCACCGACATGTACTCCACGTGCTTGAACCCCGTCCGCCGCGCCACCTCGTGCAGCGGGAGATCCGTCTGCGACAGCAGGTCCTTCACGCGTGCGATGCGCGTCCGCACGATCTCCTCGTGCGGCATCCGGCCCAGCGTCTTGCGGTAGAGCGTCTCGAACACCCGCCGCGACATGTCCACGTGTTCGAGCACGTCCGACACGTTGATCCCGTCGCACGCGTGCGCCCGGATGTACCGCACGGCCGCCGCGATCCGCTCGTCCGCGACCGCCAGCGTGTCCGTCGACCCGCGCGGGATGACCCCGATCGGCTTGACCAAATGCGCCGTCGCCGCCACCCGGTGCCCGCCCATCATCCGGTCCAAAAGCTGGGCCGCTAAATACCCCGTCGCGTCCGTGTCCGGCGCGACCGACGTCAGCGGCGGGTCCGACAAATCGCACAGCAGCTCGTCGTTGTCGACACCGATCACCGCCACCTCGTCCGGCACCGGCAGGTCCGCCAGCTTCGCCGCCGCCAGCAGTTGCCGCCCCGTGATGTCGTACGCCGCCATCACGCCCAGCGGCTTGGGCAGCCCCTTGAGCCACGCCGCCAGCGACTCGAGTTGCTCGTCGTGCGACAGCACCTTGCCCGCGGGCGGCGAGTACACGGCACACTTCGCCCCGGCCGCCGCGCACAGGGTCTCGAACCGCGTCTGCCGCCACTCCGACCAGTTGAACTCCGGCGCCGGGCAGAACGCGAACGACCGGATCCCGCGCTCGGCCAAATGGTCGAACGCCAGCCGCGCGATCTCCGCGTCGTCCGTCTCGACCCACGGGATCCCCGGCACCTGCCGCGCCGCCGACACGTCCACGCACGGCACCTTCGCCGCCAGCACCTCGGCCGCGATCGCCGGGTTCTCGATCCGCGCGATCACCCCGTCCCCGTGGAAGTCGCGCAGCCACCCCGTGGCCTCCCCCCGCCGCCGCTCGTCCAGGTCGATGTCCCAGTGCGGGTGCTCGCGGATGTACGCGCGGATCCCGTGCAATAACCCGCGGGCGTACTCGTTAGACGTCTCGACGATCAGCGCGACCCGCCGCCGCGGCAGGGCGGCCGGCGGGCGCGGTGCCGACGACGACGCCGTCGAAGCCGGCGCCGTGCGCGGCACGTCACGAGTCTTGGTAGAGGGGCGCGGCATGTGAGTTCTCTCCGATCGTGGCGCGCTTGCTCTTGCGCGCCGGCGCACGACCCCACGCCGACCCCTGCGGGGTCGGATCGCCTCCGAAGGAGGCGCGCGAACGATGTGAACCGACGCGCACGCGCCGACGTTCGTGTCCCGCGTGTCGCACCAACACGGTTCCTTCGGAACCGACGCGACTACACAGCAGTCAGCACGCCTTTTCAGTCTTCTGACTTCCGACTTCTCGCTTCTCGCCTCTGTCCTCTGACCTCTCGCGTCCTACGACAACGTAAACTCTGGCAACCGCACGATCTCCCCGCCCTTGAGCGCACTCTGGTGCGCGCACAGCCCCACGCACGTCCAGTTCGCGCTCTGCTTCGCATTCGGGTACGGGTCGCGGTTCTTCAGCAGCGCGTCGATCATCTCGTGCACCAGGTGCGGGTGGCTCCCGCCGTGCCCGGCGCCCTGCGTGAACGACAAGTGCTGGTGCTCGTCCGTGTCGTACACGCCCTTGGTCGTGAACCGCTGGATCTCCTTCGGGAGCAAATGTGCGAAGTCCGGCGCCTTCACCTTCGTCGGGATCTCCGGCTCCGGCTTCTTCGCCGTGTGCAGCACGTGATCCTCGTGCTCGATCAGCGACCACTCGAACGCCTGCTTCGTCCCGTACACGTCGATGCTCTCGCGGTACTGCCGGGCCACGTCGAACAGGCTCCGGATGATCCGGGCCGTCACGTCCGAGTTCCGCAGCTTCACGTGCGCCGTCTCCACCGCGAACGGCGAATTGTACTTCGACACCAGTTCCGGCCGGATCGTCCCCGACCCGAAGCACGACACGTACTCCGCGTCGCTCCGCGTCAGCGCCAAACACGGCCCCACGCAGTGCGTCGCGTACCACATCGGCGGCAGGCCCGGCCAGTAGTTCGGCCACCCGTCCATGTCCTGCTGGTGGCTCGCCTGCAGGAACTGGATCTTTCCCAGCGCGCCCGTCTCGTATAGCTGCTTGACGTACAGGAATTCGCGAGCGTACACGACCGTCTCGGCCATCATGTACTTCAAGCCCGTCTGCTTCACGAGGTCGACGATCGTCTTGCAGTCCTCCACGCTCGTCGCCATCGGCACCGTGCACATCACGTGCTTACCCGCCCGCAAGGCCGCGATCGACTGCGGCCCGTGGTCCGGGATCGGCGAGTTGATGTGCACCATGTCGATCGACGGGTCCTTCAGCAGCTCGTCGAAGTCCTGGAACCGCTTCTCGATCTTGAAGTGGTTGGCGACCTCGTCGAGCTTCGACTTGGTTCGCTGGCACACCGCGACCAAATTCGCGCCCGGGTGGGCCTGGTAGATCGGGATGAACTCCGCCCCGAACCCCAACCCGACAATCGCGACGCTCACTTTCCCGTTGGTCATTGGCAATGCCTCCTCGCTCGCGAGCCCAAACTTCGTGCCCGAACGTGGGCGGATGTGATCGAACCCGACCGACGGATACTACCGCGACGTGGCGATCCCCCAATGAGAAAAGTTGCAGGTGTGATGAGTTTTTTTTGGAATGGATGCCCCCGTCGATCCCGCGCCCCGCTCCCGAAGTTCAAGGCCGTACTTAGCGGTCGCAGCGAAGGTGCACGTGGGCGCTGCTCGACCCGACGCGCCACTCCAATGAGTCGCGCCCTACCGCATCTTCTCGCGCTTCTCCACGATCTCCCTCGCCTGCTTCGCCGCCAGCGCCACCTGCGGGTGCTGCGCCCGCGCCTTGAGCGCGACCTGCCCCAGCGTCTGTACGCACTTCCGCGTGCCCACCGCCCCGAGCACCTCGCACGCCGCCGCCGCGACCCCCGGCTCGTTCGTGCTGATCAGCAACCGGACCGCCCCGTCTTCCGCCGGCGGGCCGAACCTCTTCAGCGCCTCGACCAGCTCGGGCGAAACGCCCTTGCCCAACAGTTCGCACACCGCGTCGGCCGCCCGCGCTTCCTTCAACTCCATCGCCAGCCAGATCGCCGCCTTGCGGACGCCCTCGTCGCCCGTCGCGATCGCCTGCACCGTCGCGTCGCGCACCTCCTTGTTGGCCCACACGACCAGCGCCGTTCGCGCCGCCGCCTGCACGGCCGCGTTGTCGCCCGTCGTCGCCAGGTCGTACATCCGCTTGGCCATCTCCGCCTGCTTCGCCGGGTCCGGCTTGATCTTCGCCAGCGCCGCCAGCGCCTCCGCCCGCCGCTCGGGCTTCTCGCTGTTCAAGTCGAGCATCGCCTCGTCCATCGGCGGTAGCGCCCCCGGCTCGAACTGCCGCCACAGCTCGCGCGCCGCCTTGGCGACCGCCAGATCGTTATCGTTCGCCGCGGCCTTCGTCGCCTCGAGCGACGTTTCCTTCGTCCCCACCAGTTTGAGCACCGCGACCGCCGCCACCCGGCACTTGCTCTCGGCCGACCCGTCCGCCAGCCGCGCCAGCGCCGCGCGCTCCCCCGCCGGGCCGAACTTGGCGACCGCCTGCACGGCCGGCAGCCCGTCGTGCCCGAGCCGCCGGGCGACGACCTCCGCCGCCGGCTCGTGCTTCAACTCCACCAGCCGGGCGATCGCGTCGGCGCGCACGCCCGCGTCCGCCTCGTCCACGAAGTGCATCAGTGCCGGGCCCGCGTGCTCCTTGCACATCGCCCAGACCGTGTCCATCGTCAGCCGGCGGTTGGGCTCATCCTTCTTCTGCGCCACGTTCGCGAACGCCTGCGCGACCTTCTCCTTGTACGCCTCGACGAACGCACCGAGCGTCGCCCGCACCGCCGCCGCGTGCCGCGGGAACAGGTTGACCAGCGGGTCGACCGCGGCCTCGCTCGGCACCCGCGCGATCGCCCGGATCGCCACCTCGCGCACCGCCGAATCCGCGTCCCCCAGCGCCCGCGTCAGCGCGGCGGCCGTCCCGTCGTGCCGCGTGCTTTCCTGCGCCCGAACCGCCGCCAGCCGCACGCGCAACTCGGGGTCGCCCACGAGTTCCGCGACCGCCGCCGCCGCCGCCGGCCGCTTCTCTGTCGACAACTGCATCAGCGTCTGGATCGTCGCCTCGCGCACCAGCGGGTTCGGCTGGCGTAGCCCCGGCCGGTAAAACTCGACCGGGTCCTGGTCCGGCGGTACCGGCATCGCCTTGAAGTTCACGTTCGTGAACGTGCCGCCGCCCGACGACAAAAGCTCGATCTTCAGCCGGCCCTCGTGATGAAAATCGGACGTCGGAATCGCCGGCGCCGCCGGTGGCGACGATCCCCCGGACGATCCACCCGTGCCGGCAGATGACCAGTTTGATGGGGGCGGTGACGGTGATGGAAAGCTCGCACCGCCCGGGCTGCGCCCCGAGTTCAGGTCATTCTCCGCCACCGCACTCTTAATCTCTTCTTCCTGTCGGATCAGGTCCTGCCCAACCGTGCCGAAGCAGATGAACCCGGCGATCATCGACGCCCCGCCCACCCCCGCGAGAACCTGTCGACTCTGGAAGAAGTACAGCAGCGCGGCCACGCCGCAGAAGATCGCCCCCGCGAGCGGCGAATACCCGCCCATCGCCGACAGCTTCTTGAGCTGAAACCCGAAGATCGGCAGCACCCACACGACCGTGCCCAGGACGAGAAAACTCCCCGCCAGCCCGCTCGCCCCCCCGCGCTCGCCGCGCGAACTGCTCCCGCGCCCGGACGCCTTCGTCCCCCCGCCCCACGGGTTGGCCGGCGCGTCGCCGATCGTCGTCACCACCTTCGTCGCGATCTGCTTCCCCTTCCGCAGGTCGTACCCGCACCCCGTGCAGAACACGGCCTCGGGCGCCAGCGCCCCCCCGCACCCCGGACAGGGGGCGCCCTCCGCCGGCCGCTCCAGCGCCGCCGCGGCGTCCAGCGACGCGTCATAATCGTCCAGCGGCGCGGGCGCGCTCTGCGTTCGCGCGACCGGCGCCCGACCCTTCGGCGCCGTACTTGGCGGCCGCACCGAAGGTGCACGTGAACTCTCGCCCTCGGCACCCCGCAACTTTACCGGCGCGATGTCGATTGCCGCGTTCGCCGCGCGCGCCGCGGCATCAGGCGCCGCCGCCGGGATCACGTTGACCGTCCCGCACGCCTTGCACGCCGCCTTCTTCCCGGCGAACCGGTCGTCGACCCGGTACGCCTTCCCGCAATTGCCGCACGCGAACGTGATCGCCATGAGTCTCCCGCCGCCCATTCCCGACCCCGCGCGTGCGACCATCCGTCCACGCGCGCAAACCGGCCTGTGATGTCAAAACAGACTTACCCCGAAACGGTTACGCCCCGGCGATATTCCCACGGCGAATCAGCTGTCGCAAGCGAGAACCCCCGACACGACCCGCCCGACCCCGCCGCGCAATGTGAGCGAACCCACCCCGCACCGCCGACTTTTCATCAGACCTATCCCCCCAGCGGCTCCACGTACTCCTCCGTCACCCGCACGCGCCGCCGGGGCCCGAACAAGAACCCGTCCACCGACAGTAACCCCACCCCGGTGAACGCCAGCCCCATTGCCAGCCCCGCGAAGATGAGATTCTTCTCGGTGGCCAGCGCCGTAAGGCTTGGCAGCTTGGCGATCATGATGCTGACGAGCAGCGTCGCCAGCAGGAACGACACCACCCGTCCCAGAAAGCCCACGATCAGCATCCCGCCCATCACGATCTCAGCCCACGGCAGGCCGTACAGGTACGTCCAACTGAGTTGGCTCGACATGAAACGCTGGGCGTTCTCGACGTTGTCCACCGCGAAGCCGGCGATCCCCTTGTAGCCCGTCTTGCTCTCGTACCCGAACTTGGCCACGCCCGCCGCGATGAAGTACACCCCCAGCGGGATCCGCGCGATCAGCAGCCCGATGCTCGCCGCCGGCGTGGGATACCGGCTCGTGATCGCCGGCACCACCGGGTCGCGCCCGTCTCTCCGAATCGTCTCGACCGCCATGATGCACCTCTCGGGCTACGTGAATCTCGGTTGCGACCCCTGATTGCGACGGCCTCGCCTCCGCAAACATTGTACCCGCGGCGGCAGGCGCGAGCAGCGGTCGAATTCCGGAAGGAGAAAAGTTCACTGCAGCGTCACGCGTTGCTGACGCGGTCGCTCCGCCCCTCACGCCCCGAGTTCCTTGCTCCGCCGCTCCGCCGCCCGCACCCCTTCCGCCACGATGTCGCCCAAACCCTTTCCCTGCATCGCCACGATGGCCGCGTGCGTCGTGCCGTTGGGCGTGGTGACCTTTCGGCGGAGTTCTTCAGGCGAGTCCGAGCTCAGCGTCAGCATCCGTCCCGCCCCCAGGCACGTCTTCGACGCCAGCTTGTGCGCCTGCTCCGCGCTCAGGCCCAGTTCCTGCCCCGCCTTGATCATCGCCTCGACGAAGTAGAAGAAGTACGCCGGCCCCGACCCGCTCATCGCCGTGACCGCGTCGATCTGATCCTCGCGCACGTCGAGCACGTCGGCCGACGCCTCGAAGATCCGCCGGGCGGCGGCGAGGTCGGCAGGGGTCGCGTGCGTGCCGGGGGCGATCGCGACCATCCCCTCCCCTACGAGCATCGGCGTGTTCGGCATCGACCGCACCACCCGCCACGCGTTGCCGGCCCCAAGGTGCGTCTCGATCGACGCCGCCTTAACCCCCGCCGCGATCGAGATCACCAGCGACCCCGGCGCCATCACCCGCCCGATCCCCGCCAGCACCTCGGCCATCTGGTACGGCTTAACCGAGAGCAGCACCGCCTTCGATTGCCGTGCGACATCGGCATTCTCGCTCGAAACCGCCAGCCCGAGCTCTCTGCCGAACACGTCCCGCCGCGCCTCGCTCACGTCCGCGGCGATCATCTGCTCGGCCTTGAACAGCCCGCCCCGCAGCACGCCCCGGACGATCGCCTCGGCCATCTGCCCCGCGCCGATGATTCCCAACTCGTATTGCATCGGCGCGAGTGTATCGCCAACGGCGCCGACCGTCATCCTGAGCGCAGCGAAGGACCTAGCCTCGAACGTAAAGGGCCGTCCGACGAATCGGACGGCCCTCGAAGTTCAAGCTGGATCCTTCGCTACGCTCAGGATGACGGGGCGTGCGCGGTCGCGCCACGATCAGTCGCCGATCGGGCCGCCGATCGCTTCGTGCACGGAGCGGGGCGCCGTGATGATGAGGTGCCCGCCGTGGTAGCGGATCGAGGCGGTGCCGCCGTTGTCGCGCCAGATCTCCGGTCGGACGGTCTCCATGATCAGCTTGACCAGCGCGTCGGCGCGCTCGGTCTTGGTGGTCGTCTTTTCCTTCTCGCGCGAGCCGCCCGACCCGCCGCCACCGCCACCGAAGAGGCCGCCGCCGCCGCTGCTGCCCGATCCACCCCCGCCGCTCCGGCCCCCGCTGCCGCGGCCGCCCCCGCCGCCGCCGCTGCTACTCGACGTGTTCTGCAGGCTGAAATCCGGGGCCTCCGTGAAGTCCGGAATCTCCATCAGCAGGTCGTCGACCGGGTACACCTTGGTGATCATCTGCTGGTCGGACAGCTCGACGGTGGTCACCTCGATGACGCCCTCGGACGCGTAGTACGTCAGCGGAACGCTCGGGCTGGCCTCGGTCAGGATAGTTCGGAGCACCTTGCCCATGTGCACGTCGCGCAGGCGGATGTTCAGCGGCGTGTCCTTGCCGATTCCGGCCGCCTCCAGGGCGCGCCAGTTCACGTGCAGGTTGGCCCCCGTGATGTCGCGCAGGAACTCGATCGAGTCGCCGAGCGTCGAGCCCTGGAGTTTGACCTCGGGGATGAGCGTGCCCAGCGCCCGGCGGACCGCCACCGCGCTGGGCGATGGTGCCGCCACCGTGGGCGGCACGGAAGACGACAGACCGATCACCGCCACCGCCGCCAGTCCTGCCAGACGTCCGAGCCGCATGTCGACCTCCCGGGTGCGCGAGTCGTATGGAGCGAAGTGTATCAAACGACGCGAGCCCGTGACGCTTTGCGGGCGTCACGGGCAGGCGTTCCCCGCGTTAGACACGTCACGACCGGCAGAGGTTTGCAACCGTCGGTCAGATTCTCGAAATCAGCCTTCGATCGGCTTGCCCGTGTACGGGTCGAACTTGAAGGTCGGCTTGTCGGTCGAGACGGCCACCGGCGCGGGGCCGACGACGGTCGTCGTCGACTCACCCCCGAGCATGGGCTGCTGGGCCGGCGTGGCACTGGTCAGCTGGGCCGGCGACGTGGCAACCGGCGTCGACACGGTCTGGTCGACCTGCCGGATCTCCTCGGCGGCGCCGCTGAGGCCCTTCTTGAACTCGACGATGCCTTTACCGAGGCTCCGCCCGACCTCGGGGAGCCGCTTCCCGAAGAGGATCAGGCCGATGGCGGCGATGACGATCCACGTGGCCCCGCTGGGCATGCCGATAGCGACGAACTGAGACATAAGTGCCTCCAAAGCAGAGGGTTACTAACCGTTGGGCGCCTCGGGATCGTCTCAAGGATCTCTCTAACCGCCGGCGAGGGAACGGAATTGGGAGTTGGGTTCGTGGGACGAATCCAGCACTCCGTCACGTTCCTGACCGCCTGGCGCGGGAACAATGCCCGCGACCCTGGCCCACGGCCTTGGATGTTCTGATGAGGATTATACGCCGGAACAAGGCGAAGGTTAAAACTTTCCCGCGCGCAAAATTTCCAGCAGGCGGGACATATCCGCCGCGACCGGCGCCGAAAGCGTGATCGGCTTGTGCGTCCCCGGGTGCGAAAACGTGATCTCGAAGGCGTGCAACGCCTGGCGCTCAAAGCGGAATGTCTGAGGCGCCTCAGCGCCACTGGAACTCACCTCGAAGATCCGCCCGCCGTACATGGTGTCGCCGACCATCGGGAACCCCAGCGCCGCCATGTGGACGCGGAGTTGGTGCGTCCGACCCGTCTTGGGCGACAGCTTGATGAACGAGAACTTCCCCGGGGGCGGCGGAAGCTTCTTGTCCTTTTCGAACGGGCTGTCGATCAGGCGGAACTGATCCTTCGGAATGTCCGACCGCACCTCGCCGCCGGCGTGCTGCACGTGGATGCCCGTCGCCTCGAACGTCTCAAGCACCTCGTACCGCGTGACGGCCGGCTTGCCCCCGTTCTCCTCCTTGCGGACGGCCTGCTTCTCGCGGATGTAGCGGTCCCGCCCGATCGGCAAATCGATCACCCCCGTCGCCTGCGACGGCACGCCGTGGCACACCGCCACGTACGTCTTCTGGATCGTGCGGTTCTCGAACTGCCCGGCGATGCGCCAGTGCGCCTCGTCGCTCTTGGCGACGAGCATGATGCCGGTCGTGTTGCGGTCCAGGCGATGGAGGATGCCCGGCCGCCAGTTGCCGTTGACGCTGGACCAATCTCGCGCGTAGTGCACCAGCCCGTTGACGAGCGTCCCGGTCCAGACGCCGCGGGCGGGGTGGACCATCAGGTTGGGCTGTTTGTTGAGGGCGAGGAAGTGCTCGTCCTCGTAGACGATGTCGAGCGGGATGTTCTCCGGGACGAGCTCGGAGATCGGCTTGGGCGGCGCGACGATGTCGACGACGTCGTTGTCGCGAGGCTTATAGCTCGCCTTGACGATCCGCCCGTTGACCTTGACCAGCCCGTTCTCGATCAGCTTCTGCACGCCGTTGCGCGACAAATGCGGGATGCGGTCGACGAGGTACTGGTCGATCCGCCGCGTGAGGTTCTTGGCGAGCTTGAACTGCAAATGCTCGACGTCGGCCTCGTCGGCCTCAAGGGGCACGAGCTCGTCGTCGGCGGGCTGGGTCGGGATGGGGGCGTCTTCGGTCACACAGGAGATTATGGCGGTCCCGCGGGCAAGGGGAAGTTGGCGGATCTCGGATTGCGAATCTCGGATTGGGGATTGATTGGCGCTTGTCGATCCGCAATCCGCAATCCGAGATCCGAAATGACCCGGATTGACGCGCGCGCCGGATCGGAGACACTTCCCCCCACGAATGGAGGCGCTATTTTTCATCGCGGCGGGCGAGTGGCAGGTGCGGCTGGGGCCGTACGTGCTCATCGCCGGATTGGTGGGGTTGTTCGTCTGTTCTCGGCTGCTCGCGGGGGTGCTGGCGCCGGTCGACGGGGGGGTCAGGCCGGGGATGCGGGCGATCGGCCTGTGGCTCCCCATCGCGGCCTGCGCGCTGGTCGCGATGGTCATGGGCCGGACGGAAATCGCGATGGGCGTCGTGTTCGGCACCAGCGTCGGCGCGATGACCACCGTCGTCGGGTTCACCGCACTGGCGGAGCCGATCGGCGGCGGGCCCGGGCGCTGGCGGCGGCTTTGGCCGTTCCCGCTGGCGGCGGCGCTGATCGTGTTCGTCGCGGGCTTCAAGGGCCATTTCGGGTGGCGCGATGGCGTCGCGCTCGCGGTCGAGGGCGCGGTCGTCTTGGCCCTGTGGAGGGATCGCGGAGGGAAGGATGAAGGAGGAAGGATGAAGGATGAAGGGGAGGCAGACGGCGAGCCGGCCGACGATATCGATGTTCGGACACCGGACGATCGCCAGACCTCGCAGTCGCGCGTGCTGGAGTATCGGACGCCACGCACGGCGGGGGAGGACGTGGGTCGAAAAGTCGTGCTGAGCGTCGAGGTATTCGTCGCCGTCGCGGTGGCCGTGCTGGCGGCGTGGGCGGTGAGCGTCGGGGTGGTGAAGGTGTCGGAAGGCGTTCGGAACTTCTCATCCGCGGGGATCGCGGCGACCGTCGTCGGCCTCGCCCTGGTCATGCCGATGACCTACGGCGCCTGGCGCCGCGCCAGCGGCGGCAAGTCGTGGGACGCGATGACCACGCAGGTCGGCATCGTGCTGCTGAACCTTTGCGTTCTGCTGCCGAGCTGCATCGCGCTGCCTTACCTCGCGTCAATCAATGGCCCGGTGGGGGATTGGGTCAGCACGTTCGCGGGCGACGGGCTGCGGTACGGGCCGGGGCTGGTGAAGCCGCTGATCTTTCCGGTGGCGTTCTGGCGCGTGGACAACGTGCTGCTGATCATCGTCGCCGTGCTGCTCCTGCCGGTGGCCGCCGGAAAATGGAAACTCGGCAAGGAAGAGGGGATGGTGCTGGTAGCGGGGTATTTCTTCTACCTGACGGCGATCCTCTGGGCGGCGCGGGGGTGAGGAGATGGGGAACGGTCGGCACTATCGTGTGGTGAAAAGCGTTTTCCCGACCACTAGGGCCAAGAGCCCGACGATCAAGAGCGGGACCGAAACCCAATCGTTTCGGAACTGTTCGTTTACGAAATAGCTAGCAACTATCGCCGCCGCCCCCCCGACCAAGAATGAAATTCCGACCTTTGCTCGCTTTGACGCAGGGGCCGACTTCGCAGCGCCTTGGCCGATGCGGGCGGCCGGTTTGGCCATCCAACCCATTTCCTGCAGCGCGTCAATCGTGCGGCGGCCGGTGCCGAAACGGTATGTAAGCGTGAAAGTGGTACCCAGCGCCGCGAGTCGAAGTTCGTTGCTCCAGGCGGGGT
>DATHXE010000829.1:0-4421 GCA_035459845.1 Tepidisphaeraceae bacterium
GCCCGCTACGACGAGCTCGACGACATCGTCACCACGGTCAGCCAGGGCTTCCTCGGCCTGACCATCAACTGCGCCCGCTGCCACGATCACAAGATCGACCCGGTCACCGCCAGGGACTATTACAGTCTGGTCGCGGTCTTCAATAACATCGCCCCGTACGGCAAGGGCGACAGCACGATGGTCGACATCCCGATGCCGGGACGGAACGCCGCGCTAGACCAGGAGCTCAAGGGCGTCGAACAGCGGCTGGCCGACCTCAAGGGCCGCGTCGACGCGTTCGAGGTCAAGGCGATCGCGGCCATGTCCCCGGCCGAGCGAAAGAAGTTCGACCGGTTCAATAAGCCCGACAGGGCGAAGGCCCTGGAGCAGAAGGTCCTCGAGACCACCAACGCCGACGACGCGCGCCTCTACAAGGGCCTGGTCCGGCAGTACACCGAGCTCGAGCGCGACAAGCACAAGTCCGTCCCCAAGGCGATGGCCGTCAAGGAGACGGGCCCCAAGCCCGCCGACACGTTCCTGCTCAAGCGCGGCAACCCCCAGTCGCCCGGCGAGAAGGTCGCCCCCGCCTTCCCCGCCGTCCTCCAACCGCCGGCCCTGACCCCCGCCGCGCCCAAGCCCGACCAGAAGTCCACCGGCCTGCGCCGCCAGCTCGCCAATTGGCTCACCGACGCGAAGAATCCGCTCCCCGCGCGCGTCATGGCCAACCGCATCTGGCAGCACCACTTCGGTCGCGGCATCGTCCGCTCGCCCAATGATTTCGGCGTCAACGGCGACCGCCCCACCCACCCCGAGCTGCTCGACTACCTCGCCTCCGAATTCGTCACCCGCAACTGGAGCGTGAAGGCGATGCACCGCCTGATCATGCTCAGCAGCACCTACCAGATGTCCGCCGACGCCGACAAAAACGCGCTGGCCAAGGACCCGCTCAACAACCTCCTCTGGCGGTTCGACATGCGCCGCCTGACCGCCGAGGAAATCCGCGACAGCATCCTCGCCCTCAACGGCAAGCTGAACCTCAAGATGGGCGGCCCCGGCATCTTCCCCACGATCCCCGCCGCGATCCTCGCGGGCCAATCGCGTCCCGGCGAAGGCTGGGGCAGAAACACGCCGGAAGAGGCCAGCCGCCGCAGCGTCTACATACACGTCAAGCGGTCGCTCGTCGTCCCGATCATCACCGCCTTCGACGGCGCCGACACCGACTTCTCCTGCCCGTCGCGCTTCCAGACCACGCAGAGCACGCAGGCGCTCATGATGCTCAACAGCGACATGATCAACGACGAGGCCCGCGCCCTCGCCGCGCGGCTGAAAAAGCAGGCCGGCGACGACCCGCGCAAGCAGGTCGAGATGGCCCTGCGACTGGCGTTGTCGCGCACCCCGGAAGAGCAGGAAATCTCCCGCGGCGTCGACTTCATCGCCCGCCTCCAAGCCAAGCACAAAGCCTCCCCCGAAACCGCCCTGAACCAGTTCGCCCTGTTGGTCCTGAACCTGAACGAGTTCGTGTACGTCGACTGACGTACCTCCCTTGAGACTGTGCGAAGCACCGTCATCCTGAGCGCAGCGAAGGATCTAGCTCCGAACGTCCACAACCGTTCGCCAAAGTCGACCGGGCCGCGAACTGCGAGGCCAGATCCTTCGGAGTACCTCAGGATGACGGCTCGATCGACCTAACCTGAATCAACCGCTTCCCCCCATGAAGTACCAACTCACCAACCCGACCTCCCCCCGCAACACCTTCTGCGGCCGCACCCGCCGCGAGTTCCTCTGGCAGGTCGGCGCCGGTTTCACCGGCCTCGGCCTCGTCGACCTCCTCAACCGCGACGGCTTTCTGAACGCCCAAGCCAAGGCCGCCGACGGCGTCACCCCCTTCGCCAACCCCCTCGCCCCTAAGCCCGCCATGCTCCCGGCCAAGGCCAAGAGCGTGATCTTCCTCTTCATGTACGGCGGCCCATCCCAGGTCGACACCTTCGACTACAAGCCCGCCCTCTACCCCCTCGACGGCAAGACCATCGAGGTCAAAACCAAAGGCCGCGGCGGCTCCAAGAACCAGGGCCGCGTCGTCGGCCCCAAATGGAATTTCAAGCAGTACGGCCAGTGCGGCAAGCACGTCTCCGAGCTCTTCCCCTACACCGCCCGGTGCGTCGACGACATCGCCTTCATCCACAGCATGACCGCCGACTCCCCCATCCACGGGTCGGCCATGCTCCAGATGAACTCCGGCAAGATCCTCTCCGGCTCGCCGTGCCTCGGCTCGTGGGTCAACTACGGCTTGGGCAGCGTCAACCAGAACCTCCCCGGCTTCGTCGTCATGCTCGACCCGACCGGCGGCCCGATCTCCGGCGCCAAGAACTGGTCCAGCGGCTACATGCCCGCCGTCTACCAGGGCACCATCCTCCGCTCGTCCGGCGCGCCGATCCTCGACCTCGAAACCCCAGCCGGCGTCACCCGCGAAATGCAGCGCGACCTCCTCGACACGCTGGGCGACTACAACCGCCAGCACCAGACCGCCCGCGTCGACAACTCCAACCTGGCCGCGCGCATCAGCTCGTACGAGCTCGCCTACCGCATGCAGTCCCACGCGCCCGACGCGGTCGACGTCAACGCCGAGCCCGCCGAGGTCAAAGAGCTCTACGGCATCAACGACAAGCGCACGGAAAACTTCGGCCGCCGCTGCCTGCTCGCCCGCCGACTCGTCGAGCGCGGCGTCCGGTTCGTCCAGATCTACTCCGGCGGCAACCACAACGACGCTAACTGGGACGCCCACGGCGACCTCGTCAAGAACCACACGCTCCACGCCGGCAACACCGACCGCGCCATCGCCGGCCTGCTCACGGACCTCAAGCGCACCGGCCTGCTCGATTCCACGCTGGTCGTCTGGGGCGGCGAGTTCGGCCGCCAACCCACCGCCGAGTACGCCCAGGGCACCGGCCGAGACCACAACGCCTACGGCTTCACCATGTGGATGGCCGGCGGCGGCATCAAGGGCGGCATCTCCGTCGGCGAGACCGACGAGCTCGGCGCGGCGGCCGTGAAGGACCGCTTCCACGTCAAGCACCTCCACGCCACAATCCTCCACCAACTCGGCATCGACCCCAACCGCCTCGCCTACTTCCACAGCGGCTTGGACCAGAAGCTGGTGGGTGTGGAACCCGTCGAACCGATCAAGCAGGTCATCGCGTAATCCCCGGTGAACGTCGACCACCCCGAAAGCCCACGGTGCTTGCACCGTGAGTTCTTTGGCGCACCGACTCACGTGGTTCGCATAACAACCCCCCCGTCTCGTCCTTCACCACATCGCCTCCTCCCGCTTCGCAATCCCCGCCGACACATACCCCGCCAACCTCACCCGCTTCCGCTTCACCGGCCCCTCCACCTCGACCGGCCGGTGCTTCACCCGCCGCTGCCCGTACGGACACGCCGCCAGCAGCGCACACTCCCCGCACTTCGGATTCTTAGGCCGACACCGCTCCTTCGCGTGCCGAAACGTCAACCGGTGCGTCGCCAGATGATCCCCCTCTGCGATCAGCGGCGACAACACGCGCTCCGCCTCCAGATCCCGCGCCTTCGCCCGCACCAGCCTCAATCTTCTCACCACCCGCAGCACCCCATTATCCACCGGCAACACCGGATGCCCGAACCCGAACAGCAGCGTGAACGCCGCCGTCTTAGGCCCGATCCCGTGAAACGCCATCAAGTAGTCGTACGCCTCGCGCGCCGTCCGCCCCGCCAGGAAGTCGATCGACAACCGCCCCCGATCCGCCTCGATCTTCCTCAGCAAATCCTGAAGCCGCCGCGCCCGCATCCGCGCCAGCCCACAGATCGCGATCTCGCGCTGCACGTCCCCGACCGGAGCCGCCATCACCTCCGCCCACGTCGCGAACCGCCGCCGCAGCATCCGATACCCCGCCGTCGCGTTGGCCATGTTCGTGTTCTGCGCCAGCATCGCCTCGACCAGCGTATCGAGCCCCGCCCCGCGCCGCCGCCGGTGCTCGTCCACCGCCCCGTACATCCGCACCAGCCCCCGCAGCACCCCCCGCAACTTCCGCCGCTTCTCCACGTCACGCTTCGACATCGGGGCGGATCGTAAATGCGCCCGCCCGCGCGATGAAGCACGCGCACGTCGATTCATCCCGCGTTGTGTGGTCGCGTTCGCACAACGCCGCGCTTCGTAGGGTGGGCTCTGCCCACCGTTCGCGCGCATCACGCCCGTTCGTACCTCTGATGGTCCTCGGCGCTATATCCCCAACCGGTGGGCAGAGCCCACCCTACGCGCGCCGCGAGATCAATCTCACCAGCGCCTTGTCGTACGCCTCCTCCGTCCCCACCACGTGATACTCCACGTCCGTGTCGTTGCACGCCCGTCGCACCTGCGCCAGATACCCCTCCACCTCCCGCTTGTATCGCTCGCGCAAATCCGCCGGGTC
>DATHXE010000830.1:0-3500 GCA_035459845.1 Tepidisphaeraceae bacterium
CCGGCGCAACCCGTGGTCCGCGTCTCCCCGTCCATCCCGCCCCGGCAGGGGCGGAGGGAGCGTGCGATCGTCGGACGCCTTACCATAACGCGCTCCCTCTGCCCCTGCCGGGGCAGTCTCCTCATCAAGACAAGAGAACGAGTCGCACCGCGTCCCACGGGTTGCGCCGGCCCGTGCCGGGCCGCGTCCGGCTCCACCCGTGGCTACAGTCCGGTCGCCCCTACGGGGCTGCGTCAACGACCCTGCCGGCGCGTGCGCGGCATAGCATTCCCCGTCCCTTCCCGCTAAAACAGCCCGTTCGCTTCATCCTTCATCCTTCCGCCTTCCGCCTTCATCCTTCGCGCCCCATGGACTTCTTCAACTACAAGAACAACGAGCTTTACTGCGAGGACGTGCCGGTTTCGAAGATCGCCGCCGAGGTCGGCACGCCGGTGTACGTGTACTCCAGGGCCACGCTCGTGCGGCACTACCGACAGGTCGCCGAGGCGTTCGCGGCGGTCAACCCGACCGTCTGCTACTCGATCAAGAGCAACGGCAACCTGAACCTGTGCAAGGTGCTGGTCGCCGAGGGGTGCGGGATGGACGTCACGTCCGGCGGCGAGTTGTTCCGCGCGCTCAAGGCCGGGTGCGACCCGCGGAAGATCATCTACGCGGGCGTCGGAAAGACGGACGACGAGATCCGCATGGCGATCGACGCGGGCATCGCCGCGTTCAACATCGAGTCCGAGGCCGAGATCGAGAACATCGACCGAATCGCGGGCGAGATGGGCAAGAAGGCCGTCGGCGCACTGCGGGTCAACCCCGATGTGGACCCGGGCGCCAAGACGCACGCCAAGACGACCACGGGCAAGAAGGAGACGAAGTTCGGCGTCGACATCGAGCGCGCCGAGCGCGTGTTCGAGCAGTACAAGCCGCTGAAGAACCTTCGACTGGGCGGGATCCACCTGCACATCGGCAGCCCGATCTACGACGTCCAGCCGTACGTCGACGCGATCAACAAGGCGAACGCGCTGATCGACCGCCTGCGCGCCAAGGGCCACGCGATCGAGTGGCTCGACATCGGCGGCGGGTTCGCCGTCAACTACAAGAAGCCCGACCAGGCGCTGCCGGTGACCGAGCACGCGAAGCAACTCGTGCCGCTGCTTCAGGGCCGCGGGTACCGCGTGGCGATCGAGCCGGGGCGGTACATCGTCGGCAACGCGGGCGTCGTCCTGACCAAGGTGCTGTACCGAAAGCAGGGGGGCGAGAAGCGGTTCGTGATCGTCGACGCGGGCATGAACGACCTGATCCGCCCGACGCTGTACGATGCGTATCACTTCATCTGGCCCGCCAAACCGGCGGCGGCGGCGGACGTGCCCGCGGCGCGCGACGAGGACCTCGTCCCCGCGGGCGGCGGCGAGACGGTCGACGTCGTCGGCCCGATCTGCGAGAGCGGCGACTACCTCGCCAAGGGCCGGATCCTGCCCGAGACCAAGCGCGGCGATTTGCTCGCGGTATTCACGGCTGGGGCCTACGGCTTCGCGATGGCCAGCAACTACAACAACCGCCCCCGCGCCGCCGAGGTGCTCGTGGACGGCGCGAACTACACGGTGATCCGCCGCCGCGAGACGTACCAGGACCTGATCGCGGCGGAGGTATGAGCCCGCCCATCTCCCCCCGGTCTTTCCGCTGGCCCCCGTTGAGCCTCCCATGAACCCAACCCGCCTCCCGGCCCTGGCGTTCGCGGTACTGCTGCTCTTGCCGGCAATCGCGCCGCCGGTCCGAGCGGCGACCGAGACGCTCGTCTACAAAAAGGTCGACGGGCGGGAACTGAAACTGCTGGTCGAGAAGCCGGCCGGTTGGAAGGCGACCGACCGGCGGCCGGCGGTCGTCTTCTTTTTCGGCGGCGGCTGGGTCGGCGGGTCACCCGGGCAGTTCGCCAAGCAGAGCGAGTACCTGGCCACGCGCGGGGTCGTCGGCGTGCGCGTCGAGTACCGCACGATCCCCAAGGGGGACAAGGGCCCGCCCGTCGTCTGCTGCCGCGACGCCAAGTCGGCCCTCCGCTACGTCCGGGCCCGCGCCGCCGAACTGGGCGTGGACCCGAGCCGCGTCGCCGCCGCCGGTGGGTCGGCCGGTGGACACCTGGCGGCGTTCACCGCCCTGGTCGACGGCACCGACGACCCGCAGGACGACAAGGCCGTCTCCGCCCGGCCGGACGCGCTGGTGCTGTTCAACCCCGTCTTCGACAACGGCCCGGGCCAGTGGGGCCACGAGCGGGTGGGCGACAAATTCATGGACTACTCGCCCGCCCACCACGTCACCCGCACCGCCCCGCCGACGGTCGTGTTCCTCGGCGACGCGGACAAATTGATCCCCGTCAAGGTGCTGCGCGACTTCGAGGCGAAGATGAAGGCTGCCGGCGCCCGGTGCGACGCCCACGTCTACCCCGGCGCGGGCCACGGCTTTTTCAACCGCGACCCGTACTTCACGCGGACGCTGATCGAGGCCGACAAGTTCCTCGCCTCCCTCGGCTGGCTCGCCGGCCCCCCGACGGTCGCCGAGCCGGCGGCGGCGAAGTAGGGCGGTTCTCGCGCCCCCCCCATCCATCAATCCCTCAGCGCCGCGGGGCGGCCACGCGCTGGACGACGGCGACCAGATCCGTGTCGTAGTCCGCGTACGTCCGGTACGTCCCGCGCATCCAGACGATCGCGCGCCGACGCTCCGCGCCGGCCGCGTTGGCAGCGGGGGGCCAGCGGGGAATGACCGGGCGGAGGTTGTCGGCGCGCGAGTCGGCCGTGAGGGGGACAAACGTCCACGTCCGCCCGCGGTCGGCCGTACGGGCCGTGAACAACTCGTGGTGCGGTTTCCCATCGGCGGCACTGACCAGCGGCCGGCCGGACGCGGGGTCGGCGTTGGTCGAGAGCACGCAGAAGTCCGGGTCGTGCGGGTCGAGGGCGACGAGCCCGGTGTAGTCGTTCTCGGCCGCGTAGAGGGCGCTGCCGGCGTGCGCGAGCCGGTGCACCGCCCAGGCGTCTCCGGTCCAGCGGGCGTAGTAGAACCAGAGCGTCGTACGGCCCGCCTCGATGTGGCGGACGGAGAACGCGGCGTAGGGTCGGCCGGCGGCGTCGACCTCGATGTCGGTCGACCAGGCACGGCGGTCGGCATCGCCGGCGAACACGCGCGTCAGCGCCGCGGGCGCGAGGGCCGCGTCGCCCAGAGCCGCCACCGGTTTGCCGTCCGACCCGCACACCTTCCCGGCCCGGACGACGCCCGCGTAGATCGAGTTTCCGACGTCGCGGGGGTGGCCCTCGGTGGCGATGAAGTGGACGGCGTCGGGCAGCCCGTCCGCGCCCGCGGGCCCGGCGGCGTAACGGACGTACGGCCGCGTGCGCCCGGTGCCCTGCGTGAGGAACCGGCCGCCGTACGCGAACGTCGCGCCGTCGTCGTCGCAGACGAGGAAGTTGGGGTTGAAGTTGGCGCCGCGGTGGAAGTCGTAGATGCGCGGCTTACCGCCAGATCCG
>DATHXE010000831.1:0-3108 GCA_035459845.1 Tepidisphaeraceae bacterium
GTACGCGATCCAGGCCGGGCGCGAGGTGCGCGTGATCGTCGACGCGCGGACGATCGACGACAAGGTGACCGCCAAGCTCGGCCGCGACATCGCCAAGAAGATCGAGGACGACCTCACCTACCCGGGCGAGATCAAGGTGACGGTGATCCGCGAGGTGCGGACGGTGGAGTACGCCCGGTAATGCGAATTCCGCACCCACGCCGACTTCTGCGGAGTCGGATTCGCGCGCAACGCGGGAGGCTGGTCTTCGGACGGGCCTCCCGCGTTCGCGTTTCCGGCGTTGACGGTTTTCGAGAGCCCGGCCAACAATCCAGCGCACTTACACACGGAGCAAGCCCATGCGCTGGGAAGGCGAACGACAATCGGAGAACGTCGAGGACCGCCGCGGAATGAGCGGCGGGGTCATGGCCGGCGGGGGCGGGATCGTCGCGCTGGTGATCGGGCTGATCGTCTATTTCGTGACGGGGCGGCCGCCGCAGAACCTGGGGCCGGCCGGGCCGCAGGACGGGGCGGCGCAGTCGGGCGCGGTGCAGCAGGCGCCGGCGAACGACCGAATGTCGAAGTTCGTCAGCACGGTGCTGGCGAGCACGGAAGACGTGTGGACGGACCTGTTCCGCAAGCGCGGGTGGACCTACAAGAACCCCAAGCTCGTCCTCTTCACGGGGCAGGTGCAGTCGGCGTGCGGGAGCGCGTCCAGCGCGGTCGGGCCGTTCTACTGCCCGGGGGACTTCAAGCTGTACATCGACCTCGAGTTCTTCCGCGAGCTCGAGACGCGGTACCGGGCGCCGGGGGACTTCGCGCAGGCGTACGTGATCGCGCACGAGGTCGGCCACCACGTGCAGCGCCTGCTCGGGACGACGGACCGGGTCGACCGGGACAGCGGCGGGGGCAAGACGAAGGCCAACCAGCTCTCGGTGCGGCTGGAACTGCAGGCGGACTTCTACGCCGGCGTGTGGGCGCACCACGCGCAGAAGCAGAAGAAGTGGCTCGAGCCGGGCGACATCGAGGAGGCGCTCAAGGCCGCCTTCGCGGTCGGCGACGACACGATCCAGAAGCGCGGCCGCGGGACCGTCGTCCCCGACTCGTTCACGCACGGCTCGGCGGCGCAGCGGATGGCGTGGTTCAAGAAGGGGTTTTTGACCGGGGACATCTCGCAGGGGGATACGTTCACCATGCCGGACCCGTGAGGGGCGGAGACGCGACACATAAAGACATGAAACATGAAGGGGGCACGTCTCCTCATGCGTCGTGCGGTGAGCTAAACTGGGGCGATGGCGATCGAACTGACCGCGGACGAGGCGCGCATCCTTGGGGTGCTGATCGAGAAGGAGATGACGACGCCGGAGGGGTATCCGCTGACGCTCAACGCGGTGGTGAACGGGGCGAACCAGAAGAGCAATCGTTGGCCGGTGATGGCCATGACGGAGGACGCGGCGCGGGCGGCACTGGTGTCGCTGCGCGGCAAAGGATTGGTGGTGCAGCTCGACGGGCACGGGTCGCGGACGAGCAAGTTCAAACACGACGCGGGGCCGAAGCTGGGGGTGACCAAGGCGGAGCTGGTGGTCCTGGCGGAGCTGATGTTGCGCGGGCCGCAGACGCAGGGCGAGCTGCGCGGGCGGGCGAGCCGGATGTACCCGCTGGACTCGCTCGAGACGGTGCGGAACACGCTGACGCAGCTGATGACGCGGGCGGAGCCGCTGGCGCGGGAGCTCCCGCCATCGCCGGGGTCGCGGGCGGAACGGTACCAGCAAATGATGGCGGCGGAGGTCGGGGTGGCGGAGGGGGAGGAGGCGGTGGAGGAGGCGGACACCGAGGAGCCAGGGCGGGCGACGAATGGGGAGCGGATCGCGGCACTGGAGGCGGAGGTCGGCGCGCTGAAGGCGGCCCTGCGGAAACTCGCGGGGCAGATCGGCGCGGAGGACCCGCTGGCGTGAGTGGGTGGCGCAGACTGATACGCGCACGGACGCGCCATCGCATTAGTCCGCGTCAGCAGGTCGTTGACCCGCAGCTATCTTCCGTCTTCGATCTTCCATCCTCGTTTTCTTTCCCCCCTCCCGGTAACCTCCCGTCGACTTGAAGGTCGCCCTGATCATCCTCCATGCCGACGCCGCCCGCGGTGGCGCCGAGCGGTACACCATTGACCTGGCGCAGGGGCTGGCGCGGCGGGGGCACGAGGTGACGGTCGTGGCGCAGACGTCGGCGGGGCGGCCGGCGGGGGTGGAGGTGGTGGAACTGCCGCCGCCGCGGTCCGCGCTGTCGCGGACTGCGAAGTACGACGACTTCTGCCGGCAAGTTGAGCAGCACGTGGCGGGGCGGGCGTACGACGTGACGCACGCGATGCTCCCGGCGCCGGCGTGCGACGTGTACCACCCGCACGCGGGGGTGGCGGCGGACGCGCTGGCGACGGGGCACCGCAAGCACGCGAGCAAGTGGCGGCGGATTCTGGCGAAGGTCTTCAGCCGGTGGTCGCGAAGGCGGCGGCGCTTCGCGCACGTCGAGCGCGAGTTGCTGACCCAAACACGGCCGCGGCCGATCACGATCTGTCTGTCGGAGTACGTGGCGCAGTCGGTGCGGAAGCACTATGCGCTCGCGGACGACGACCTGGCGACGCTGTTCAATTCCGTGGACCTGACGAAGTACGACCCGGCGGCGCGGCCGGGCGAGCGGCGGGATTACCGCAAGGGCCTCGGGGTGACGGACGACGCGCCGGTCGCACTGGTCGTTGCCCAGGACTTCGCGCGCAAGGGCGTGCGCGAGGCGATCGAGGCGCTGGCACAGGTGCTCGCCAGGGACAAGGGCCCGGCGGGGGAGCGGCCGATGCTGCTCGTCGTCGGACGCGACGCGGCGAGCCCGTACCGGCGGGTGGCCGAGCGATTGGGCGTGACCCACCGGGTGCGGTTCGCGGGCGGGGCGAGCGACGTCTACCCGGCCTACGCGGGGGCGGATTACTTCGTGCTCCCGACCCGGCACGACCCGTGCTCGCTGGTGGTGCTCGAGGCGCTGGCGATGGGGCTGCCGGTCGTGAGCACCCGGCAGAACGGGGCGTGCGAGATTATGACGCCGGGCCAGCACGGGTTCGTGCTCGACAACGCCGCAGACGTGCGCGGG
>DATHXE010000832.1:0-3501 GCA_035459845.1 Tepidisphaeraceae bacterium
CCGACGACCGCGGCGAGCCAGCCCGCGGTCGCGCCGGCGAATCCGGTCGCGCCGGCCGCGCCCGCGTATCCGCCGGACAAGCTCGTGACGGTCAACCTCGCGGCCAGCCTTGCGGCGTGCGCCGCGATGCTGGTGAGTTACCTGACGATGCGCCACCAGGCGGGCGGGGCGCCGCGCGGCGCCGGGCTGGGGCTGACGCCGACCGAGGTGCGCACGGGCGTGTGGCGCGGGGCCGTCGGGGCCGTGATGATGACGTGGCTCGTGTTCGGCGTGTCGATCGCGAGCGAGGCCGTGTACCGCCGGGTCGGGTACACGCATCCGAAGGAGCACGATCTGCTCCGCATGCTGGGGGAGAGCAGGTCGCCGTTGTGGTCGGCGATGTTCATCGCGTCGGCGGTCGTCGTCGCGCCGCTGTTCGAGGAGATCGTGTTCAGGGGACATCTGCAGACGCTGCTCGCCGGGGCGATGGGGCGGCTCGGGCTGACGGCCACGGGGCCCGCGGAGGAGGTGCGGCACCCGCCGGCGTTCGACGCGAGCCCGGTGTTGTCGTACGCGAGCCCGCCGCCCGCGCCGGCGGTGGTGCGGCCCTCGGCGCTGGCGCGGTGGCTGGCGATCTTCGTCACGTCGGTGTTGTTCGCGTGCATCCACCCGGTGTGGACGATCCCGCCGATCTTCGTGCTGTCGCTGTGCATCGGGTACGCGTACGAGCGGACGGGAAACCTGTGGGTGGCGATCACGATGCACGCGCTGTTCAACACGACGAGCACGGTGTTGTTCCTGACGACGCGGGGGACGTGACGGGGAGCGAGGAGAGTCGGCTGATGGTTTGGATGCGGATCTGCGAGAGAGCGGTTGCCACGCTGACGCTCGTGTCCGCGTGCTTGTTTGTACTGCTGATCGCGGGGTGGGTGGCGACATACGTGCGGCCCACAAAATGGACGGGAGAGACCAAGTGGGACAGAGACGGGGATCCCGTTGGGGCGACCGAGTGGTACGTGCGATCTGAGCGCGGCGAGTTGAGGGTGGGACGGGTTCGAGTCAGCGGGTTGCCCGCGGAATTCCGCGACGAGTTGCCGGAGGCGCTCGCCGAAGGCGTCAGTGCTGCAACCTCCTCGAAGGCGTGGTTAGGCCAGGAGGAACGGACTCCGTTGGGATTCCGCGGCGGGGTCAGGACCGTGGGCGGTGTCCGCCAGTTCGTTTCCGAACGCTGGACTTGGACGACGCACGCCGCGTGGGGTCGGTTGCGGTATCGGTGGTGGGTGCTGTTCGCGGCGGTCTTGCCAGGACTTTGGGTTTTCCGACGGTTGCGCGCGTTGTGGCGGCGGAAGCCGGGGCATTGTCGCGTTTGCAATTACGACCTGCGCGCATCGCCCGAGCGGTGTCCGGAATGCGGGACGCTGGCCGGTGCGGAGCGGAAGCCGGTCATATAGAATCCGCCGCCTCATGACTATCGACGAACAGATTCAGGCGCTGGCGCGGCGGACCGAGCGGATCGTGCCCGAGGCGGATTTGCGGAAGAAGCTCGAGGCGTCGGCCAAGAGCGGGAAGCCGTTGCGGATCAAGCTGGGGATGGACCCGACCGCGCCGGACGTGCACCTCGGGCACGCGGTGCCGCTCAAGATCGTGCGGCAGTTTCAGGACTGGGGGCACAAGGCGGTGCTGATCATCGGGGACTCGACGGCGCGCGTGGGCGATCCGTCCGGGCGGAACAAGACCCGGCCCGAGTTGTCGGGCGAGGAGATCGACGCGAACGCCAAGACGTACATCGCGCAGGTCGGAAAGATCCTCCTGACCGGCGAGGAGAACCTGGAGTTCCGGTACAACGGCGAGTGGTTCAATAAGATGGCGTTCGGGGACGTGCTGAAGCTGCTGGCCCGGCGGACGGTCGCGCAGATGCTGACGCGCGAGGACTTCGCCAAGCGGTACGCCGAGGGGACCGATATCCGCCTGCACGAGCTGGTCTATCCGCTGATGCAGGGATGGGACAGCGTCATGATCGACGCAGACGTGGAGATGGGCGGGAGCGACCAGTTGTTCAATAATCTCGTCGGGCGAGACCTGCAGGAGGCGCAGGGGAAGCCGGGGCAGACGGTGATCGTGACGCCGCTCCTGGTGGGGCTCGACGGCGTGAAGAAGATGTCGAAGTCGCTGGGGAACTACATCGGCGTGACGGACCCGCCGTCGGGGCAGAACGGGATCTTCGGGAAGACGATGTCGCTGCCGGACGGGGTGATGGAGACGTACTACCGGCTGCTGACGGAGCTGCCGATGGACGAGGTACGGGCGCAGATCGCGGCGAGCCCGCGGGACGCGAAGGTGGCGCTGGCGAAGCACGTGATCACGTGGCTGCACTCGGCCGAGGCGGCGCAGGCGGCGCACGACGAGTTCAACCGGTTGTTCGGCGCGAACAAGGATGCGAACGCGGTTCCCGACGACACGCCGACGATCTCGGTGGCGGACATGAGCCCGGGGCCGCACAAGCTCGTCGCGCTGCTGGTGAAGTCGGGCCTGGCTGCGAGCAACGGCGAGGCGACGCGGAAGATCAAGGAGAACGCGGTGAGCGTGGACTTCGCCAAGGTGACGGACATCGCGGCGACGCTGACGGTCGACAAGCCGACGGTGCTGAAGCTCGGGCGGAAGTTCGCGCGGGTGGTGCCGTGAGTGACGCGCGGTGAGACAAATCGCGCGCGACGAATCGCGAGATTCCTATTGAACGGCCACGCGTAGCGCACTATATTGATCGGGCAAGACAACTCACTCATCGGACCGGAAGCGGTGGCTCCCTTTCGGTCCGATTCTTTTTTGTGGGGGGGATCATCGGTGGGATCGTTGGTGGGAAACTCGAAGCGTGCGTGCGAGCAACGGGGCGAAGCCGCAAGCGGCAGGCCGCGGGGTTCGTCAGGGCAGACACCGATGACTGCCCCACCGGATCGCGCGATTCCACGGCGTATGGGTGATTTTTCTGTCGCATCCATTTCCGGGGGACGCTAATCTTCTCTCGCGACCTGAACGAACCTACGGTCGCGCATGACCACCCCACCGCGACGGTGATCCTGACCCGCCCGCCTCGATTAATTTGAGCGGGCGAACGATCCACCGGCCACTCCCCGGCGTAATCGTTCGTAGCGGCTTCATCCCGGGCAACGGACTCGGCCGCTCGTTTCCCCCCATTTTGGTCTCTCAGAGGGCTGTTCTGATGCGACGTTTGCTTCTGCCTCTGGTCGGGTTGTGCGCGTTTATCTCGGTCGGCGGGTGCTCGCAGGTCATCGCCGACAAGGTGCTGGTCCCCCCGCGGAACCTGACCCGCGAGGCCGGCCTGATGAAGGCGCGGCACAAGATCGAGGCCCGGTGGGACAACAAGCTCCGGCCGTTCATTTACAAGTCGTTCGACGGGACGCAGTTGGCGGGGATGCTGTTCGAGCCGCGGGCCCCGAAGGCCGAGGCTGAGGGCAAGCCGACGACGCGGCCCGCCCCGATCGCCGCCGAGGCGCCGGTCAAGCC
>DATHXE010000833.1:0-4090 GCA_035459845.1 Tepidisphaeraceae bacterium
AGCATCCGGCGGGGCTTGCCGTCCGGCCCGACCGCGGTGGCCTTGGCGACCTCCGCGGCGGACGTGAACGCCGGCACCATTGCATCCAGCAGCGGCAGCGCGAGCGAGACGCCAGCGGCGCGGAGGAGCCCGCGGCGGGACAGGGCGCGGCGCGAGGCGATGTGGGTCGGACGATCCGTGTGCTGATTCTTCATGGGCTGCTCGTGTTTCCGCGTTGTCGCGCCGTCCGTCATCCTGAGGTACTCCGAAGGATCGAACGACGAGGATCGTTGGACGTTCCTGTCGCCGTCGAACACTCCTCACCAACGTCCACCAGTCCGACACGTTCCAGCCAGATCCCTCGGAGTGCCTCGGGATGACAACTGGGACGTCGCTCCTGCTTCCTTCGCGCCTTTGCGTCTTTGCGGCAATCAAATCTGCCGCCGCCTCGCGCTTCACTTCTTCCAGAACAATTCGCTCAACACAATCTCTCGAATCAAACTCTTCACGCCATACCCACCCTTCGCCGCGCGGTCCAGGATCGCCTCAACCTGGTCCCGATCGCCGAACCGCACAGGCGCCCCGGTCGCGTAGACGACGAGCTGCCGGACCAGATTACGCGCCACCTGCCGCTCGTCGTCAACGAGCAACTTCTTCAGGCCCTGGACGTCCGCGAACTTTCGGCCGTCCGGCAGGTCGCCGGTCGCATCGACTTTCGGACCCGCGTGGAACGTGAACCGCTGGCCGTTCTTGCCGATGCCGGGCGTCGCGTTCTTCCCATCCCCCAGCGCCCGGTACTTGTCCTGCCAGCCGCCCATGACGTCGAAGTTTTCCAGCGCGAAGCCGGCCGGGTCGATCTTCACGTGGCACCCGTTGCACGAGGCGAGCGAGCGGTGCTTGTCGAGCTGCTCGCGGATCGTCGTGGCCCCGCGCGTGTCCGGCTCGACGGCCGGCACGCTCGACGGCGGGGGCGGGACGTCGATCCCGAGGATCCGCTCGGTCACCCACACGCCGCGCACGACCGGCGACGTCGTCGTCCCGTTCGCCGTCACCTTCAGCACGCTCGCCTGCGTGAGCAGCCCGCCGCGGATGCTCCCCGCGGGCAGCTTCACCTTCCGCAAGCCCACGCCCTCGACGCCCTTGATACCGTAATGCGCCGCCAGGCGCTCGTTCAGCATCGCGAAGTCCGACCACACTACGTTCTTGGCCGGCAGGTCGCCCTTGATTAGCTCCGCGAAAAACAGCTGCGTCTCCTCGAGCGCCGACTCGGTCAGCAGGTCGTCGAGGTAGTAGTCCGGGTAGAGCGCCCCATCTGGCGACGTGTTGTTTGTCTTGCGCAGGTCCAGCCAGTAATCGAGGAACGCGTCCACGAAGTGCCGGCTCTTCGGGTTGGCAAGCAGCCGCTCGACCTGCGCCCGCAATACCTCGGGCTTCTTCAACTCGCCCCCGGTCGCCAGTTTGCGCAAAGTGTCGTCCGGGGCGGCGTTGGTCAGGAAGAACGAGAGCCGCGACGCGACCGCGTAATCGTCCAGCGCGCCCGGCCGCTCTTCTACGCACACGAAGCCCGGGGAGCAGAGCACGGCCGTGTAACCGGCGATCATCGCGTCGGCGAACGAGCTGCCCGACTTCATCCCCGCATCCACCACCGTCATGAACCGCGCCACGTCCGCGGACTGAACGGGCCGGCGGTACGCGCGCTCCATGAACCGCTTGAGAAGCAGCTCGGCGTCCGCCCGCGGATCTTTCGACACCACGTCGACCCCGCCCGCGGGATTCGCCTTGATGGGCAGGTCGGCGAACATCAGCTTGTGCCCGGCGGGGGGCCATTGGTCGTTGATCGGCCCCTCGACCTCCAGCCACTGGAACGCGACGCCCGGGCACCCGTCCTTCTCGGCCAGCGGGTTGTGCCACGCGGGCGGGCGCGACCGGAACAGCCGCGCCGCGTCCGGCCGCACGGTTTCGCCCGCCAGCAGGTAGACGTCCATCTCCGCCACGCCCGGGTCGGGGTGGGCGTCGTACGCGCCGACCCGCCGGAGCAGGCGCGGCGGGATCTCGGCATACACGACCACCGGCTCGCTCCGCCGGCCGCGCTCGATCTCGTCCAGGTCCGGGATGTCCCACTTCTTCGGGTCCTTCCCCTCGCCCGCCCAGACGCTGTACGACTTGATCCGCAGCTTGTACCGCCCGGCCGCCGGCGCGGTGAACTCGTTGAACTTGATCTCGAGTGGCTCGTACGTGCTGGCGACGACGCCCATCGCCTCGCGATCGCGCAGCTTGGGGTCGCTCAGCGGCGCCTTGGCCGACCGCACGTCCGCCTGCGGCTTGGGCGCGAACGGCTGCCCGTCCGGGCTCCCCAGCACCGGGAACGTCGCCCGCTCGGGCCGCGTGTTGAACACGCTGAACTTCATCTTGCGGGCGAACGCGCCGTTGTCCCGCGCGTAGTACCGCACCGTCTTGTTCGGTGGCGGCGTCACCTGGCTCGCCATCACGTGCCGAAGCGCCGCATCGGCCACGCCCATGTACCGGGCGACCTGCACGTGCGACACGTCCATCGCGTCGCCGACCTTGTTGAACCGATGCGCCTCCCCGTCCTCGGGCAGCCCGTCCCGGATCGTCAGCCACGGAGCCCCCAGGAGCTCGCGCACGACGTTCTCGTACTCGTACCGATTGAGCCGCCGCTGCGTCGAGCGCCCCTGCACGTCGGCCCGGGCCCGATCCGCTGTCGCGAGTTGTGCCGACATCGCCTGCGTGAACGCCTTCAACTCGTCCGCCCCCGGCCGATCCTTCCCCTTCGGCGGCATCTCCCCGCTGCTCACGCGGTCGTGAAGCGTCACCCACTTGGCAAAGGTCTTCGGGTCGGTCAGGTCGAACGACAGCGCCGACAGGTCGAGATCGCCCTTCTGCACCGAATCGTCGTGACACTCGGCGCAATACTTTTGGACGAAAGGCTTTAGCTCCGCCGGCGGCGCGGCGACGGCGCTCGCCGCCCATAGGACGAGTAGTGAAACGAACCCAGGACGGCACATGCGGGGGGCTCCCATTCCCCTCTTATACCCCTGGCCCGCCGGTCCGATGAATCGCAGTCCCGCCAACGCAGACACCCCCGGGGCGAAGGCCCGGGGGTGTCGGTGCTATCTCGTGCTTGTAATGCAGCTTGCAGGAGTCGAACCTGCAACCTTCGGTTCCGTAGACCGACGCTCTATCCAATTGAGCTAAAGCTGCTCCGTCCACTCTTACGGCGTGGGCCACAAGGTGGATCGGCAAGATTATCCCGATCCGGCGGGCTGTCAAGATGCGTCGGTCGGACGGATGGCGTCTCCCCCGCAACCGGCGGCTATCAAGTCTTGCCCCTCGGGGTCGCCACCTCTACCCTCGTCCGGGAAGGAGCCCGCGCGATGACCCCGCCCGCCAATCCCGCCGCCGCCGCCGCTACGCTCAATACGGCCGACCCGTCTCAGGACGTCCTCCGGGCGGTGCGCCCGTCGCTCGAGCCGTTTTTTGCGCCGAAGAACGTCGCCGTGATCGGGGCGACCGAGACACCCGGGGCGGTGGGCCGGACGATCCTCTGGAATCTGGTGTCCACGCCGTTCGGCGGGACGGTTTTCCCGGTCAACCCGAAACGCGCCGGCGTGCTGGGGATCAAGGCGTATCCGACGATCGCGGACGTGCCGGCGAAGGTCGACCTGGCCGTGATCGTCATCCCCGCCCCGGGCGTGCCGGCAGCGGTTGAGCAGTGCGGGCAGGCGGGCGTGCGCGCGGTGATCGTGATCTCGGCTGGGTTTAAGGAGATCGGGCCGGCGGGGGCCGAGCTCGAGCGGCAGCTGCTGGCCGCGGCCCGGAAGTACAACATCCGGATCGTCGGCCCGAACTGCCTGGGGCTCATGAACCCGCTCACGGGGCTCAACGCGAGCTTCGCCAAGGGCATGGCCCGCCCGGGGAACGTCGGGTTCATCTCGCAGAGCGGCGCGTTGATGACGGCCGTGCTCGACTGGTCGTTCAAGGAGCAGGTGGGGTTCAGTTGCTTCGCGTCGATCGGGTCGATGCTCGACGTCGACTGGGGCGATTTGATCGACTACCTCGGCGACGACCCGCGGACGCAGTCGATCGTGAT
>DATHXE010000834.1:0-2647 GCA_035459845.1 Tepidisphaeraceae bacterium
GAGCGCCGCTGGGGCATGCCCACGCGAGCCGATCACATTACATCTGCCATCCAACCCTTTCGGCGGCTCGCGAGGGCATGGCACCCAATCCGCCCGCCCCTCCGGAGATCCGCCATGCGCCGTCTCCTCCTCCTCGCCCTCCTCGCCCTCCTCCCCTCGCTCGCCCTCGCCGCCGACACCCCGCCCATCAACGACGCCACGAAGTCCGCCAAGGGCCTCGACTCCGCCCTCAACGCCCTCCGCGCCCCCACGCGCAACACCGCCCCCCTCCCGCCCGCCGACGCCCTCAAGCTCTTCAAACCGAAGACCGGCTACGCGATCGACCTCATCGCCGCCGAGCCCGTCGTCCGCCAGCCGCTCAACATCGCGTTCGACGCCCGCGGCCGGATGTGGGTCGTCAACTACGCCCAGTACCCGTTCCCGGCGGGCCTGAAGGTCGTCGAGTACGACCGCTACATCCGCGCCAAGTTCGACAAGACCCCGCTCCCCCCGCCCGCCGGCGACAAGGGCGCCGACTTCATCACGGTCCACGAAGACACCGACGGCGACGGCACGTTCGACAAGGTCAAGACCGTCGTCGACGGCCTGAACATCGCCACCAGCGTCCTCCCCGACCACGACGGCTTCTGGGTCACCAACCCCCCTTACCTCCTCTACTACCCCGACGCGAATCACGACGACGTCCCCGACGCCGCCCCGACCGTCCACCTCTCCGGCTTCGGCCTCGAAGACACCCACGCCGTCGCCAACTCCCTCGCCCACGGCCCCGACGGCTGGATCTACGGCGCCCAAGGCTCCACCTGCACCGCGAAAATCAAAGTACACCTCGCATCAAAGGATGAAGGCGGAAGGATGAAGGATGAAAAGGGGGGCAACGCTCAGGACTCAGGACGCAGCACTCAGGACTTTCTGGGTCAGGTCATCTGGCGCTACCACCCCACCCGCCACATTTTTGAGGTCTTCGCCGAAGGCGGCGGCAACACCTTCGGCGTCGAGTTCGACGACGCCGGGCGGATCTTTTCCGGCACCAACTGGAACAACGCGCGCGGCCTCCACTTCGTCCAGGGCGCCTACTACCTCAAAGGTTGGGGCAAGCACGGTCCCCTCACCAACCCCTTCGCCTTCGGCTTCTTCGACCACATGCCCCACTCGGGCAACGCCCAGCGCCTCACGCACACGTTCAGCATCTACCCCGGCGGTCTGATGCCCGAACTCGCCGGCAAGATCGTCAGCCCCAACTCCCTCCAGTCCCGCATCCAGGTTACGAAGCTCGATCGCGTCGGTTCAACATTCAAGACAACCGAAGAAGACCCGCTCGTCACCACCCCCGATGGCTGGTTTCGCCCGGTCGACCTGAAGGTCGGGCCGGACGGCGCCATCTACGTTGCCGACTTCTACGAGAATCGGATCTCGCACGTCGACCCGCGCGACACGTGGGACCGGGCGAACGGGCGGATTTACCGGATTCGGCCGGAAGGCTGGAGGCCGAAAGCCGCCGCCGGCTCGCAAGGGCCCGGGTTCTTCCTCGGCCACGACCGCAACCGACTCTCCACCCTCGACTGGATCCGATTCCTCGCGTCGTCCAACCGGCTCACCCGCACGCTGGCCCGTCGCGAGATCGTTCGTCAGAACAACACCGACGCGCTCTTCGGGCTCTTGTTTATCCGGGACACCAAACTCCCCGCCATGCCCGCCACTGGCTTGGAAACGCTCTGGACGTTTTACGGCCTGGGCAAGCTCGACGCGTCCCTGGCGACCCAGGCGCTCCGGTCGCCAGACCCCGCCGTCGTTGCCTGGACGATCCACCTGATGACGGACGCGCCCACGCCGCCGCCAGATGACTTCCTCGAAGCGCTCGTCCGCGTTGCGAAGGAACACACCTCCCCCGACGTTCGCAGCCAACTCGCCAGTAGCCTTAAACGACTACCCGCCAACAGCCAAACCCTCGCCGTCCTCCGCGAAATGCTACTGCACCGCGGCGACGAGTCCGACCCGCACATCCCGCTCCTCCTGTGGTGGGCCGTCGAGGCCAAGCTTCGCGAGAACCCACAGGCCTTGCTCGAGCTGTTCGCGCCCGCGCCGTTCGAACTCGACAACGTCCTGTCGGCGCCGATCGTCCGGTCGACGATCACGCAGCGCCTCGCCCGCCGACTCGCTGTGACCAGCGTCGTGGCGCCGGCGCCCGTTCCGGCCACTCCCGGGTCCCTCCCGGCGATCGACAAGGCGACCGCGCGCGCGTCTCAGGACGCCCTCCTCATGCTCATCGCGCGCATGCCGTCGCGCGACGACCGCGCCCTGGTTTTCGCAGGCATGGCCGAGGGATTCGAAGGCCGCACGCTCAGGCCCGGGTCGCTCAGTCCCGCGCTCGAGTACGTGATCGCCGAGTCCGGCAAAGGCAACACCGAACTCCTCGCCCGCATCGGCAACGCGGGCGCGGTCGCCGCGCTGATCGATTCGCTCGCCACCGAGCCCAAAGACGCTAAGTCCCGCGACGCCCAGGCCAAACACATCGAACTCCTCAGCCAGATCGCCCCCGACCGCGCCGCCCCCGCGCTGTTGAAAATCGCCACCACCGCGAAGGCCCCCACTCTCCGCCGCGCCGCCCTGGCCGGCCTCACGCGCTCCGCCGACGCCTCTATCCCCGCCA
>DATHXE010000835.1:0-3525 GCA_035459845.1 Tepidisphaeraceae bacterium
AGATCCTCCGCCTGCTCCTGCTCGTCGTCGCCCGCAGCCGGGCGACCGACATCCACATGGAGCCCAAGGGCGAGCACTACCAGCTCCGCATCCGCATCGACGGCATCATGGTCGACGTGGCCCGCTTCCCGAACGAGATCGGCGTCAAGCTCAACGCCCTCGTCAAGATCATGGGCGACATCGACATGACCCAGAAGTCGATCGTCCAGGAGGGCCACTTCGCCGCCAAGGTGCCCGGCCGGCGCATCGACTACCGCATCAGCTTCGCGCCGTCGGTCTTCGGCCAGAAGCTGGTCATCCGCGTGCAGGACACCGCCCTGGCGCCGGTCAAGGTCGCCGACCTCAAGCTGCCCGACTGGATGCGAAAGGAGGTCGACTTCAGCCTCGAGCAGGACCAGGGCATGGTGCTCGTCTGCGGGCCCACCGGCAGCGGCAAGACGACCACGCTCTACACGCTGCTCCGCTCGTCCGACACCGCCAGCAAGAACGTCGTCACCATCGAGGACCCGGTCGAGATCCAGATCGAGGGCGTCACCCAGCTCCCCGTCGACGAGTCCGAGGGCAAGAGTTTCTCGGCCCTGCTCAAAAGCGTGCTCCGCCAGGACCCCGACACGATCATGGTCGGCGAGATCCGCGACCCCGAGACCGCCCGCATCGCCATGCAGGCCGCCATCACCGGCCACATGGTCTTCTCGACCGTCCACACGACCGGGACGGTTGGAACGATCTTCCGCCTGCTCGACCTCGGCGTCGAGCCGTACCTGATCGCCCAGGGCCTCCACCTCATTCTCGCCCAGCGCCTCGTCCGCCAACTCTGCCCCTACTGCAAGCGCGCGACCAAGCCGACGCCCGAGCAAGCCGCCAAGCTGCCGGAGGGGACGGCCAAGCTCTTCGCCCCGCAGGGCTGCCCCCGCTGCCTCTCGACCGGCTTCTCCGGCCGTCGCGCCTTCTTCGAACTCCTCCACACGACCGAGGCCCTGCGCGAGGTCATCTCCCGCAACCCGACCATGGCCGAGATCAACAAGATGCTCGCCGAGACCAAGTTCGTAAAACTCCAGCAGGCCGGCTTTCAACTCGTCGCCGACGGAGTAGTCGCGTACGAGGAAATCGAACGGGCGGTAGGTCGTTAAAATCGCCGTGCAACACTTCGCCCCGACCCCACGATAACCGGGTGCGGGGAGCCCGCGCGGACCGCCTGCGCACTCCCCGTTTAGCCGCGGCCCGCAGGGGAGCGTGCCGTCGCAGCCTACCTGAGCACTTATGTCCCCCCGCCCCGCCAACCGCATCCTGATCGAGGTCGCCGTCGAGAACGTCGAGGGCGCCGTCAAGGCCCAGCAGTGCAAGGCCGACCGAGTCGAGCTCTGCTCTGCCCTGGAACTCGAAGGCCTGACGCCCTCGATCGGCATGATCCGAGAAGTCCGCCGGGAGATCGATTTGCCGGTCGTCGTGATGGTCCGCCCCCGCCCGGGCAACTTCGTCTGCACGCGCGCCGAGTTCGAGGTCATCCGCCGGGACGTGGACGCGGCCCTGGCCGAGGGGGCGGCCGCGGTCGCGGTCGGGTTCCTCACCAAGGGACGGAAGATCGACGAGGAGCGGTGCGCGGTGCTGGCCGAGCAGTGCGGCCCGGGGCGGGCGGTATTCCACCGCGCGTTCGACCTGCTGCGCGACCCGCTGGCGGGCCTATTCGCGCTGGCCGACCTCGGGTTCGCCCGCGTGCTGACGTCCGGCGGCGCGGCGACCGCCGTCGAGGGCATCCCGACGCTCGCCAAGCTCGTCGACGCCGTCGACGGCGAAATCGAAGTGCTGGCGGGCGGCGGCGTCCGCCCGGAGAACGTGCGGAAAATCGTCCGCCAGACCGGCTGTAAACAGGTGCACGGCGCGTTCTCTGAATCGGTGCTGACGGCGATGGGCCCGCTCGGCCAGAGCCGACGTCAGGTGACCAGCGACGACCTGATCCGGCGAATGCGCCGCGAACTGGACGCCAGCGCATAACGAATGATTTCCACGGCGCCCCGTTCGTTCGCCGTCCTCGTTTAGCCGCGACCCGAAGGGCAAGCGACAGCGCCGCCCGCATGGGAGCGCGCCGGCGCGGCCCCGCGCACCCCTAAACGAACCCGCGCACCACCCCAATCCCCGCACCCACCACGATCAACCAGGTCGCGTTCGGTCGCGTGGTCAACAAGACGACGAGCGAGCCCCCGCATACCGAAGCGGCGAGCCAATCGACCGCGCACGTCCCATCCCGGAACAGTGCCGCCTTTGCGAACCACACCGTCACCGTCGCGATCAGCGCCACCACCGCCGCGTTCATTCCGTCGAGCGCCCCGCGGGCGAAGCGGTTCCGCCGCAGCCGCGGGAGCAGGTGCCCCAGCCCGGCGATGAAGAGGAACGACGGCAGGAAGATCGCGAGCGTCGCGAGCGCGCCTCCGACGATGCCGCCGGGCACGCCGCCGCCGAAGTTGCGGTGGCCGAGGAGGTAGCCGATGAACGTCGCCGCGGTGAGCAGGGGGCCGGGCGTGACCTGTCCGACGGCGATCGCGTCGAGCAGTTCCTGGCGGGTGAGCCAGCGGTGGTGTTCGACCAATCCGGTATCGAGGTAGGACGCGAGCACGTAGCCGCTGCCGAACAGCGTCGCGCCGACCTTCAAGAAGAAGAGGCACATCTGGAGGGTTTGAGCCCAGAAGGGCGTGGCGGCGAGCGCGGGGGCGAGGAGGAGAGGAAGGTGGCGGGTTGGGGAAGTGGGGGGCGGATTCTGATTCGTGTCGCGCGGAATTTCGTGAGCGTCAGCAACGCGTTGCGTTGCAGCTGACTGTTGCGCGTCTGTGTGAGTGATACGATTGCGGTAATAGATGGCCCCGGCGGTCGCGGCGGTCGCGAGGATGATCAACTCGGATTGGGGGACCGTGTAAACGGCCGCCAGGACCGAGCACGCGAGCGCGAGGGTTGCGAGGGCCGCGGTGAAGGCGTCTTTCACGCCGGTGCCCGCGAAGCGGACCAGCGCGTTGGCGACGATCGCGACCGTGGCGGCCTTGATGCCGATCAACGCGTCCGCGACGTGACGCGCGGCAGCAGGGTTGGCGCCATGCGGCCCGTGCGTCGTGTACGCCCAGGCGATCGGCAGGACGATCAGCATCGCGGGCAGGATGAAGCAGGCGCCCGCCGTGACCAGCCCCGGCAGGCCGGCGCGGGTCTGGCCGATGTGGATCGCGAGCTCGGTCGAATTGGGCCCGGGGATGAAGTTGACCGCCGAGACCGTGTCGAGGAACTGCCCCCGCGACATCCACCCCCGCCGGCGGACGACCTCGTCCTCCATCAGCGCCACGTGCGCCGCCGGCCCACCGAACGCGGTAAACCCGAGCTTGAGGAACAGCCGGGCGATCGGGCCGAGGCGGCGGTCGGGTGGTTTCTCGTCTGCGGGATCAGCCATCGGTAGGGAATGTGGGGCGAGGCGCGGGCGGGGTCAAGGTGGCTCACACGTCCTTGATGTGTGATCGAGAGGAAGCCGGGCCGTCGCCTGAAGCTCCG
>DATHXE010000836.1:0-2723 GCA_035459845.1 Tepidisphaeraceae bacterium
GTTCATGGTGGGCGGGAGCCTGGGGCCGGGGTCGTCTTGGGTGGTGGAGAGACAGCCGAATTGGATCGGGGCGGACGTGGCGGCGCCGCAGGCGGGCGTGTTTCCTCCGGCGAGCCCGCTTTAGCGGGCGGGTGGCGCAGCCAGTCTTCTTTGGACCTCCCGGGCGATCTCGGCTCACGGGCAAGTTGCCCGTGCCACGCGTGCGCCGGGGCGCGTGCGCTTTACGTCTTTTCGTCTTTTCGTTTTTGCGTGTTCGCGAGGCGGTTACTCGCTGCGCGACCCGCCCGCCCCCCCTTAAGCGGGCTCGCCGGACCCGCCCCCTTAAGCGGGCTCGCCGGACCCGCCCGCTGAAGCGGGCTCGCCGGATCGGATGTGGCGCTTAAACGCCTCCACCAACCGCTTCGTGATCGGCCCCGGGGTGCCGTCGCCGATCTGGCGGCCGTCGAGTTTCGTGACGGGGATGACCTCGGCCCCGGTGCCGGTCAGGAACATCTCGTCGGCGATGTAGCAGTCGTGCCGCTGGAGCGTCCGCTCGGCGCAGGGGATGGCCATCGCCTTGCACAGGGAGAGGATCACGCCGCGGGTGATGCCCTCGAGGGCGCCGTCGCTGGCGGGCGGGGTGTAGACCGAGCCCTCGGAGACGATGAAGACGTTGTCGGCCGTCGCCTCGGCGACGTTGCCGACGTGGTTGAGCATCAGGGCCTCGGGCACGCCGGCGTCGACGGCCTCGATCTTGGCCAGGATGTTATTGAGGTAGTTCAGGCTCTTGATGCGCGGGGAAATCGCGTTGGGGTGGTTGCGGATCACGCTCGACGTGATGATCGCCATGCCCTTCTCGTACATCTCGCGTGGGTACATCTCGATCGTGTCGGCGATGATGAACACCGCCGGCCTGGGGCACTTGGCGGGGTTGAGGCCCAGGTACCCCGCGCCGCGCGTGACGACCAGGCGGATGTAGCAGTCTTCGAACTTGTTCGCCCTCACCGTCTCGACGATCGCGGCCTTGAGCTGCTCGGCGGAGTACGGGATGGTCAGGCGGATGGCCTTGGCCGAGTCGTACAGGCGGCGGAGGTGGGCGTCGCACTGGAAGATCCGGCCGGAGTAGGCGCGGATGCCCTCGAACACGCCGTCCCCGTAGAGGGTGCCGTGGTCGTAGGTCGAGAGGGTGGCGTTCGCCTTGTCGACGAGGGCGCCGTCGAGCCAGATCTTCAGGGACATAGGGGGGAGGATTGTAGCGGGGGGGGCGTCAGTTGCTAGAGGAGGAGATGGGGGGATGAGGAGGTGGGGAGATGGGGGGTGGGAACAATTGGCCGGGGCGGCGTCTAAGGGGGTGGGGGGTGTGAGCGTCGTCATAGAGAGGGGCGTCGTTCGCACGGGCGGGACGCCCGTGTCACGGGGTACGCCAGTCGGAGTCAGACGCATGAGCCAGAGGTACATTGCGGTGGTCGTGGTCTTGGGGCTGGTGCTGGCGGGGTGGCCGGCGGCGGGGTTGATCATGGTGGGGGGGAAGGACCCGGTGTCGGACGGGAATTGGCCGGCGGGGGCGGTGGAGGTGGCGAATCACGCGGCGCGGCAGAGCTTTTACGAGGGGCCGCCGTTCGGCGGGGGGCAGTACGTGTTTCAGTACCGGGGAGATGCGGTGGCGCTCAACGAGGTCTTGGCGAAGTTCGGGGCGGTGAAGGCGCCGGAACTGCTGGTGGTGGTGCACCCGGGGCCGGGGGCGAACCCGTTCGGCGGTAAGGACGGAGAGGCGAAGCGGGTGGACTGGACGTTCACGGTGTGGACGCCGGAGAACTTCCACCACCTCCACAACGGGGGGACGAGCTTGTTCATGGCGGATCACCCGGACTTCCGGGGCGAGCTGCCGCCGCCGCGGGTGGACGTGTTCGTGTCGGACGCCGGGGTGAAGTGGGATGCGGTGAAGATGCCGGCGAACGTGCGCGTGGTGGACGAGCGGGCGGCGGCGCACGGGTACGCGGCGGCGGACGGGGCGGTGATGGTGGCGACGGTGTACGACGGGACGACGAGCAAGCCGGTGGTCGGGGCGGAGCTGGTGTTGTCGGCGTCGGTGGAGAAGGGGTGGGAGGAGAAGGCCAAGGGCGCGACGAACGCCGACGGGCGCGTGGAAGTGAAGAACGTCCCGGCGGGCGGGATGTATGCGGTCGTGCGCGCCGTTGGGTACGCGCCGCGCTTGATCGGATTCCAGAGCGTCCAGGGCGCGGCATACAAGGCGTTCACGGTGCGGCTGACCAAGGCGGTGGAACAGGCGGGGCGCGTGACCGACACGTCGGGTCAGCCGATCGCGGGCGCGGAGGTGCGCGTCGACGCGACGGTCGGCATCGACGGGCGCGGGTATCCGACGACGCGGGTGAACGAGAATCAGAAGGTGGTCACGGACGCGGAGGGGAAGTTCGTATTGAAAGACCTGCCGGCCGGGCAGGCGATGCTCGTAGCGCACGCCAAGGGGTGGCACCAGACGGAGTTCCTCAAATCGCACGCGATTACGGGGAAGGATCCGTTGAGGATCGTGATGGCGAAGACGGGGGGGATCAAGGGGAAGGTGATCGGTGCGAAGGCGGGGGACACGATCAGCGTGTGGCCGGAGGGCGGGTCGCGGCCGGGGACGTGGGGGGGCGGGATGAATTTGAAGGCGGACGGGACGTTCGCGTTCGAGGCGGTGCCGCCGGGGAAGTATTTCGTGTCGCCGCACGCGGGGGCGGAGC
>DATHXE010000837.1:0-2985 GCA_035459845.1 Tepidisphaeraceae bacterium
CGGCCCGTGCACCGAGATCTACATCGACCGCCGGCCGAACGATGAGATCGACGCCGAGCGGAAGGCCGGCGGCCGCTCACCGGTGAACGCCGAAGACCCGCGCGTGATGGAGATCTGGAACAACGTCTTCATCCAGTACAACCGCAACGGCGACCGGTCGCTGGTCACGCTGCCGGCGCAGCACGTGGATACGGGGATGGGGCTGGAGCGCATCATCCAGGTCGTGCAGGGCGTGGAGAGCAACTATGAGATCGACCTGTTCCACCCGTTCTGGGCGGCGCTGAAGACGCTCAGCGGGATCACGTACGCGGGGAAGTATCCCAAGAGCAACGCGGCAGATCCGGTGGCCGAGGCGGCGGACGCGCAGCTCCGCCACGACATCGCGTTCCGCGTGATCGCGGACCACATCCGGTGCCTGACGTTCGCGTTGACAGATGGTGCTGTGCCGTCGAACGAGGGCCGCGGGTACGTCCTGCGCCGCATCCTGCGACGCGCGGTGCGCTTCGGCCGCCAGCAGCTCGAATTGAAGGAACCGTTCCTGCACACGCTCGTCCCGGTCGTGGTCGAGGCGATGGGGGATGCGTTCCCGGAGCTCAAGAAGAACCCGGCCCGCGTTGCCGAGATCGTGAAGGACGAAGAGGTGAGCTTCGGGCGGACGCTGGACCGCGGGATCCAGCTTTTCGAAGAAGCCGCCGAACGTGGCGGAGGTAAGTCGATCGCCCCCGACGCCGCCTTCAAGCTCCACGACACCTACGGCTTCCCGATCGACCTCACGCGCATCATGGCCGAGGAGCGCGGGATGTCCGTCGACCTCGCCGGCTACGAAATGCTTATGGAGCAGGCCCGCGAGCTCGCGCGCTCCGGGGGCAAGACCGGCGACACGCGGCTCTTCGACCTCTCGCCCGATGCGCTGTCGCAGTTCTCCAAGAACAACATCGCCAAGACCGACGACTCCGCCAAGTTCAACGCGATGCCGATCGGCGCGAAAGTCGTCGGCGTCTGGGACGGCGCGAAGCTGATCGACACCACCCACGGCGCTGAAGCGGCCGAGCAGGGCGTCGCGATCATCCTCGACAAGACCAACTTCTACGCCGAGATGGGCGGCCAGGTCGGCGACACGGGCGAGCTGCGCGCCGCCAAGGCGTTGCTCGACGTGACCGCCACGCGCGTCGCGGCCGGGTACGTGCTCCACGTCGGCCGGATGGTCGAGGGCCACCTCAAAATCGGCGACCACGTCACCGCCACGCTCGCCGGCGTCCGCCCGCGCACCGAGAAGAACCACACCACCACCCACCTCGCCAACTGGGCCCTCCGCGAAGTGCTCGGCGAGGGCGTCCAGCAAAAGGGCTCGCTCGTCGACCCCGAAAAACTCCGCTTCGACTTTTCGCACGCCAAGGCGCTGGCGGATGACGAGCTCGCGCGCGTCGAGACGCTCGTGGCCGAGTCGATCGGCAAAAGGCGCCCCGTCTACGCCGAGGAGGCCCCGCAGGAGCAGGCGCTCAAAATTAACGGCCTCCGCGCGGTGTTCGGCGAGAAGTACCCGCCGATGGTCCGCGTCGTCAGCATCGGCGCGCCGGTGAAGGAACTACTCGCCGACCCGGCGAACGCGAAGTGGCGCCAGTTCTCCATCGAGTTCTGCGGCGGCACGCACCTCAAGTCGTCCGCCGACGCGGGCGGGTTCGTCATCACCGCCGAGGAGTCGGTCAGCAAGGGCATCCGGCGCATCGTCGGGCTGACAGGCGAGGCCGCTTTAGCGGCCGGGGTCGCGGCACGCGACGTCGAAGCGCTGGTCGCCCAAGCTCGTTCGGCTGACCCCAGCACGTTCCCCCAGCACGTCACCGCGATCCAGAAGCAACTCGCCAGCAGCGGCATCCTCCCGCTCCGCGCCAAGCGCGCCGCCCAGGCCGCCGTCGCCGAGCTCCAGGCCAAGCACAAGGCGTGGGAAAAACAGCAGGCCAAGGCCGCCGGCGGCGCGGGCAACGTCGACGTCGCCTCCGTCTCAGCCGACTTGCTCGCCCGCGCCGAAACGCTCGCCGGCGGCACGGTCGTCGTCGCCGAGATCGCCGGCGCGGGGGATGATGCGCTCCGCGGCGTGATCGACTCGATCCGCAAGAAGGCCGCGAGCCACGCCGTCATGCTCGGCGCCGCCGCGGGCGACAAGGTCACGCTCATCACCGCGGTCTCCGACGACCTCATCGCCAAGGGCCTCAAGGCCGGCGACTGGATCCGCGACGCCGCCAAGGCCTGCGGCGGCGGTGGCGGCGGCCGCCCCCAGATGGCCCAGGCCGGCGGCAAAGATCCCGCCAAGCTCGGCGACGCGCTCGAGGTCGGAAGGGCGACGGCGCGGAAGGTGCTGGGAGCCTGAAGAAACGTGAAGACATGAAACATGAAACAAGAAGAAGGCGGCCGAACGTTCGACCGGCGTCTTCATGTTTCATGTCTTCATGTTTCACGTTTCCCCTCACCCCCGCATCTCCCGCACGAACTGCTCCTGCACGGTCGCCAGCTTCGTCATCGCCTCGGCGTTGCCGCGGACGACCTCGATGAGCTGCTCGACCTGCACGCGGTCGCCCATGATCCGCGCGTGAGCCTCGTCGTCAGCTGAGCGTCCCGTCCGCCGGGTTCGCCACGGGCGTGTACAGCCACGCCGGCTGGGAGACGATCTGCCACGGGTCGCCGACGTTGAGCAGGAAGCCCATCGCCAGCTCGACGGTGTGGGTGTCCACGACGACGATCGTCTGCGGGATTTGCCCGGCGACGAGGATCGACCCGTCCGGCGAGATCGGCGTACTGACGATGTCCAGCGCCGTATCAAACGTCATGGTGACGGAGTTGCCATCCGGATTGATCACCATGGAAACGACCAGCGCCGGGTCCGGCGGCGGCGGCGGCGGGGTATACGGGCCGGGCACGTCCGCGCATGTCCCGTGCCCCGCGTTGGGCGCGTGTCCGGTCACCGCGTCGATCAACTGCGCCTCCCCGCCC
>DATHXE010000838.1:0-27815 GCA_035459845.1 Tepidisphaeraceae bacterium
CGAGACCTGGTACAAGATGACCGTCATGCTCCAGTCCGGCCTCGACATCAGCCCCGTCGTCACGCACCGCTACAACTTCCAAGACTTCCAGAAAGGCTTCGACGCCATGCGCGGCGGGCAGAGCGGGAAGGTCGTGCTGACCTGGGCGGAGGGGTGACACGCGCGCGAAAGCGCGAAGCCCTATTGCACACCAACCAGGCGGGGGTGCAGTGTGGTCACTTCAGTGAGCATGCCGAAAAGTCATCGCGACGCGCGCAAGAAGAAAGCCCACGGAACTCGTCGTTCCGTGGGCTTTTGTTTGATCGATCGCTAAGCCGCAAGCGGCCTCAGATCAGCTTCGTCTTCCCCGGCTCGGGGATCTCGATCGGCGGCGGGGCCGCGTCCTTGCTCAGGTTCTCGGGCACCAGCCGCAGCTTCGAGTTCATCGCGAAGTCCCAGCTGACCTTCTTGCCCGTGTAGCAGCTCATCCGGCCCATGATCGCCGTCAGCGTGCTCTCGGCGACCTGCTGGGTCTCGTTGAGCGGCGTCCCGGCCTTGATCGACTTGAGCAGGTCGATGTGCTCCTGGACGTACCCGGACTTCTGGTTCTTGAAGTTCTGCCGCTCGCCGCCCTTGGGCTGGATCCACCCGGCGGGGTTGGACGTGCCCTTGGTGCCGATCGCGAACTCGGACACGGGGCTGTCGGAGTTCGGCCAGTGCCGCCCGTACGACAGGACGCGCCCGCCGTTGGGGTACTCGTACTCGACGGCCGTGTGGTCCCAGATCTCGCCCGGCTCCTTGCGGACCTGCCGCCCGCCCATGCCGAACGCGGAGATCGGGTGCGAGTTCATGACCCAGTTGGCCACGTCCAGGTTGTGGATGTGCTGCTCGTTGATCTGGTCGCCGGACAACCAGATGTGGTGGTACCAGTTGTGGATCTGGTACTCCATGTCGGTCATCCAGGCCTCGCGCTTGCGCCACCAGATCCCGCCGCCGCACCAGTAGACGGACATGTGCAGGACGTCGCCGATCGCGCCGTCGTGGATCTGCTTGATCGTGTCGATGTAGTTGGTCTCGTGGCGGCGCTGGGTGCCGGCGACGACGGCCAGCTTCTTCTCGGCCGCGAGCTTGCCCGCCTCCATGACCTTGCGGACGCCCCACGGGTCCGACGCGACGGGCTTCTCGAAGAAGACGTGCTTGCCGGACTGGATGGCGGCTTCGAAGTGGATCGGGCGGAAGCCCGGCGGGGTCGCCAGGATGACCAGCTCGACGTCGGACGCGAGCAGCTCCTTGTACCCGTCGAGGCCGACGTACGTGTTCTTCTTCTCGATCTTGTTGCGCTCGACGAAGTCCTTCTTGTCCTTGGCCTCGAGCGGGAAGACGTCGGCGACGGCGTGCACCTTCACCTTGACGCCGGCCGAGCCGGACGCCTCGAGGATGTTGCCGGCGGCGCCCTTGCCGCGGCCGCCCGCCCCGACGACGCCGACCTTGAGCTCTTCCGACACCTGCGACCAGGCGAAGTTGGTGCCGAGGGCGGCGAACGTGGCGGCGCCCGCGGCGACGGTCGTGCCGCGGAGCATGCCGCGGCGGCTGACGCCGGCGGGACGCGTCGGCCCGGTGCCGGCGATCGGGGTCTTGTTCGAACCGGTGGGATTCATGAGCGGTTTCCTTTCCTCGCGGAGCTATGACGGGGCCGGACGATTGCGCCCGTCTCGAATCAGTGCTACGCGCGGGCCGAAACGGCGTTGCCGCAGGGCCCCCGCGCGCGACGGTCCACGTATCATCCGCGCGGGGGGCGGCGTGTAAAGGGAGGCGCCGGGAGGGCGAGGCTCCGTCCGAGCCGTTCGGAGAGGGGATGGGGAGGTGGTGGGATCGGGTGATGGGGCGTGTAAGTCCGATAGCTGCAACGCAACGCGTTGCTGACGCGTTCGAACTTCCCCCCCGCGCTCCGCTCCCCACTCCCTGCCTCCCCATCCAACCATCCCTCTCCCGATTCACAGGTGCCGCGGACCGCGCGCGGCACTATGCTCCCACTCGCCATGAGCACTCCCCCCATTCGCGTCACCGTCTGGAACGAGGGCCGCCACGAGAAGAACAACCCGGCCGTCGCCGCGATCTACCCGCGCGGCATCCACGGCGCGCTCGCCGACCTCCTGAACTCCACCGCCGGCATCGCCGCCCGCACGGCCACCCTCGACGACGGCCTCGACCACGGGCTGACGGAGGACGTCCTCGGCTCGACCGACGTCATGCTCTGGTGGGGCCACCTGCACCACGACGACGTCCGCGATGACGTCGTCGCGCGCGTCCACCAGCGCGTGCTCGCAGGCATGGGTTTGGTCGTCCTGCACTCCGGCCACTTCTCGAAAATCTTCAAGCGCCTCATGGGCACCACCTGCGACCTCAAGTGGCGCGACGCCGGCGAGCGCGAGACCCTCTGGGTCACCCGTCCCGGCCACCCGATCGTCGCCGGCATCGACGACCACTTCGTCCTCGACCAGGAGGAAATGTACGGCGAGTACTTCGACGTCCCCGAGCCCGAGTGCACGTTCCTGATCTCCAGCTTCGCCGGCGGCGAGGTCTTCCGCAGCGGGATGACCTGGGCCCGCGGGGCCGGGCGGATCGTGTACTTCCGCCCGGGGCACGAACTGTTCCCGACGTACCACGACCCGCGCGTGCTCCGCGTGATCGAGAACGCGGTGCGGTGGGCGAATCCGACGAGGGGGAAGGTCGCGTACGGGGAGCGGAAGGAAGGGTGGATCGGGGAGGTCAAGAGATGAAACGCGAAGCCGGGGAGCACCCGGACCGGGAACCCCGCGCTCTCACGGCAACGAAAACGCCACCCACGCATCCCCCGCCTTCACGTTCAGCTTCCCGCCACCCGTCGCCGGGATCACCACGTACTGCTTCCCGCCCACCTGATACGTACTGGGCGGACACGAGCCGGCGTACGGCAACAACGCCGACCACAACTCCTCGCCCGTCCTCGAATCGAACGCGCGGATCTTGTTGTCCCGCGTCCCCGAGCAGAACACGACGCCGCCCGCCGTCACGATCGGCCCGCCGAAATTCTCCGTGCCCGTCCTGGCGATCCCCTTCGCCGTCAACTCCGGATACTCGCCCAGCGGCACGCGCCACGCGATCCGGCCTGTCGACAAATTGATGGCCACCAGCTCACCCCACGGCGGCTTCACGCCCGGGTACCCCTCGTCGTCCAGCACCTTCGGATACCCGCCATCCCGATACGCCGGCCGCTCCGGCCGCGCCGCCGTCTTTACGTTCGGTCGGTCCCGGTCGAACAGGTAGTCGAGCAGCGCCTTCTTCTCCGCCTCCGTCACCGTCGGCGCGATCGGCGTCATGATCCCCTTGCCGTTGTTGATCTGACCCAGCACCACGTCGTCCTTCAGCCGGTGACCGAGCCCGTGGAGCGACGGCGCCGTCTGCAACCCCTCGCGGCTTTGGCCGTGGCAGCCGGCGCAGTTCGTCAGGTAAACCGTTCGGCCGGGCGTGGCGGGGACCTTGGTCTCGTCGACCGGCGGGCGCTCGTTGCGGTGCACGCTGGGCGTCCAGAGGATGTGGTTGACCGAGACGATCAGGAATCCGCTCGCCGGGTCGAAGCATGCCCCGGTCCACTCGGCCCCGCCGTGGAAGCCGTACATCGCCAGCGGCTTGCCGACCTCGAACGGCTCGAACCAGCCGAAGACCGCGTCGTCGAGCTTCGACGAGACCGCGAGGTTCGCATCCGCCGAAAGGTTGGTGATCTGGTCGATCGCGAACGCCCGGCGGGCGAACGGCTCGGGCAGCTCGACGTCCGGCTGGTAAGGCGACGTCCGCTCGCCCGGCAGTTTCGACACCGGCGCCCGCCGCAGGCGGAACGGGAACAGCGGCTTGCCGGTCACGCGGTCCAGGACGAGCGTGTTGCCGATCTTCGTCACCGCCGCCACTGCGTCGACCTTCTTGCCGTCGCGCTCGATCGTCACCAGCACCGGCGGGGCGGGAATGTCGAGGTCCCAGATGTCGTGACGGACCTCCTGGAAGTGCCAGAGCCGCTTGCCGGTCAGCGCGTCGATCGCCAGGACACAATTGCTATACAGATTGTCGCCCAGATGCCCCACGCCCACAAAATTGGGCTTGGGCGAGCCGGTGGTGACGTAGGCGATGCCCCGGGACGCGTCGAGCGCCATCCCGCCCCAGCAGTTCGCGCCCTGCTGCTGCTTGTCCCACGTGGACGCGCCCGGGTCGTCGCCGCGGGCGATCGTCTCGAACGTCCAGAGGCGCTTGCCAGTGACCAGGTCGTGCCCGAACACGTCTCGGTCCCAGCCGGCGAAGACGATCACGTTCCGGTACACCGCCGGCGCCACAACGGTCGGCGGGATCTCGATCTTCCCTTTCTCGCCGAACGATTCGATCGGCTGGCCGGTCTTCGGGTCGACCGCCCAGAGCGCCTTGCCCGCGCCGAAGAGCAGCCGTGCCGACGTCCCCAGTGCCGGGTCGGCCGGCACGTACGTCATCCCCCGGTGCGCCGGCCGGCCGTTACCCGGGCGAAACGCCCAGATCTGCTTGCCCGTCTCCGCGTTGACGGCCGCAACCTGCCCCGTCGGCGTCGGCACGTACATCACCCCGTCGACCACGATCGGATTGCACTGGATGTTGGCGTAGCCGTTCGTCGAGTTGTACGTCCACGCCTTCTTGAGCCGCCCGACGTTCTCCCGCGTGATCTGCGTCAGCGGCGAATACCGCGTGTTGGCGTTGTTCCCGTGCGACCGAAACCAGTCGGCGTACTCAGGCGCCCCCGGCCACCCGTTCGTCGGCGTGAGCTCCGCGGTCGTCGCGGCGGGGATCGTCTGGAACTCCGGAAACTTCGCACGCTCCGCAGGATCCTCAACGGACCAGTAATCCACCTTAGCGCCCGCACCCCCACCCGGGCTAGCCGCTTTAGCGGCTAGTGGAACACCCACCGGCGCCCCTTCCTTGCCCGGCGCTTCCGCCTTCGGCGCCCCAGGCGCCTTCCACGTCCGCGGGACGGGCTTGGGCAACGCAGGCCTCATCGCCATCTGCTTCACGACGTACTCGAGCCCCTCGATGTTATCGAGCAACCGCCCCTCGGCGTCCTCGTTCGTGTGATTCAAGACCCCGATCGGCCCCAAATATCCGCTGACGCGGACGGTCTGGATGATCGAAAAGTCCAGATCGCCCTGCCCGATCGGCACGATCTTCAGGCCCTTCTTATCTCCGCCCGCCGTCATGCCGTTGAGGTTCAGGCAGTGGAGGTGCGGCTTCATCTTCGCCAGTAACTCGGGGAAGCGGGCGAGGTGGTCGTGGCCGTGATGGAGGTTGTAGACGATCCCGACGTTGGTGACGCCGTCCTTCTTCAGCAGCTCGATGATCGCGATCTGGTTCTCAGGCTCCCCGAACCACCCGCCGTGGTTGTACAGCCCCACCGTGCACCCGATCTTCCCCGCCTCCGCCGCGATCGGCCGAATCGCGTCGGCCGCCGCCGCCACCTTGCCCGCCTGGTCCAGTTCGGCCTTCGGCGACGCCATCACCCAGAGCTGCGTCTTGATCTTGTGTTTCGCGAGCGTGTCGAGGATGAACCGCGCGTCCTTGTCGATCGACCCGGGGAACCAGAACGCGGTCAGCTCGATGTCGTGCTTCTTGAGGGCGGCGATCTCGCGCTCGAGCGTCGGCAAATGCTCCGCCCGCCAGTCGTAGGCGAACTTGCGAATCCCCAGCTTGGCCATCATCGCGGCCCGGTCCTCGGGCGACCGCTTTTTCGCGTCGAACGGCACGATGCACCACGCGACGAGATTCTCGCGCGCGAACAGATCAGCCGGGGCAGCAGCAACGGAACGCGTGCAGACGACCGCGAGCAGGGCGATGACGAGAGGGCGCATGATGGCAAAAGATACCGGGCGGGCCCGCCGGCGTGTATCGCGCGCGCCCTTTTGGCCGCCGGGCTTGCCCGGCGCGTCCAGGAGCGTTCTCCGCCGAGCAGTCGTTCGAATCCGAAACGCCGTCGGTCCGAGTTATACTCTCCGCCACAGATCCTGACCCGCGGCGGTCGGCATCGGGGCACCAAACAGGAGCATCCAAATGACGACGCGGGCGACAATCGGGTGGGCGCTGATCATCCTGCCGGTCCTGCTCGCGCGCGGCGCGGCCGCCCAACCCAAGCTCGTCTACGGCGACGACCCCGAGGCCGCCGACGTGCGCAAGGCCGTCACCGAGTTCTACACCAAGCTCGGCGCCGCCGACGCCGCCGGCGCCAAGGCCGCGTCCGACCTGACCGGTGACGACGCGAAGGAACTGGCCGCGTACCTCGCCGCCGTCCGGGCGTCGAACGACACGAAGAAGGCGCTGCTCGACAAGTTCGGCGACGACGCCGAGGGCCACCCCCTCGCGTCGGTCACGCTCGGCGACATGATCGCCGCGACGCCCGCACAATTGGACGACCGGATCTTCGTGCTCACGCCGGACGGGGCGTCGGTCGCATCGCCCGGGAGCGTGTTCGGGCACGGGATGCGCCTGCGCAAGGCGGGCGGCAAGTGGCGGGTGACGCACCTGACGTCCGGCCCGCCCGCCGAGCCGGGCCGCGACGCCGCGGCGGGCGTCGTCCGCGACATGTACGCGGGCGTGGCGGCCGACGTAAAGTCCGGAAAGGTCCGCCGACTCGCCGACCTCGAAGCCGCCTTCGAGCCGTGGAACAAAAAGCTCACCGAGACGATGACGGCGGCCGCGGCGCGGGTCGGCACACGCGTGTCGCCCCCGCCGGCCGCCGGCAAGTGGGACGCGCCACCCGCCGAGTCGCTCCAGTCGCTGATCGACAAAGAGATCTCGTCGCCCGAGGCGGGGAAGGTGATCGGCGCGCTCCCGGGCGTGCCGGGCGTCCAGGCCGGTCCCGGCACGATGACGCTGGTCTCGGTCGAGGGCGGAGTCATGCTGGTGTTCGACGCGGAGACGGCCAAGATTCGCGGGGCGACGGTGACGGCGCCCGGGTATTCCGGCCTGGCCGGGTTCGCCGGCGCGCTGCCCAGGGGCGTCAAGTTCGACATGCCGCGCGGCGAGGTCGAGGCACTGCTCGGGCGGCCCAGCGAATCCAGCGGCGGGAACGAAGCGTCCCGGCTGACGACGCGCTACCCGCGCCTCGGGATCGACCTCACCTACGACAATCACCTCCGCGACCCGAAAAGCCCGCTCACGGCCGTGCGCCTGTTCGAGCCCGACCCGGCGGCGCCGGAGCCGGCGCGGGCGGACGCGCCGCCGCCCAAGGGGCGGTTGGCGTTCCGGCTGGTGGCCGCGGACGCCAAGGGCGAGCCGGTCGACATGCTCGCGGACCCTGGCGATCCGACGGGCGAGCGAAAGCTCGCCGTCGAGCGGGCGGTCCGGTTGGACGAGTCGCACGTCGCGGAGATCGGCCTGACGCTCGCGGCCGGTGACCGGGCCGCGGCCGACCGGTTGGCGATCGGCCTGACGATGACCCCGGACGGCGCGCGGGCGCTGGAGAAACTCAGCGCCGCGAACGTGGGCCGGCAACTGGCGATCGTGCTCGACGGCGCGCTCCTGACCGCCCCGACAATCCGGTCGAAGATCTCGGACCGGATCATCATCACCCCGGGCCGCCGACAGGACGCGGGCACGACGACCGCCCTCGCCGACCGGATGCACGCGACGCTCAGCGCGCTTCCGGTGTCCGGGAAGTAAGGGGGGCGGACAAGCGCGCACCATCGCGCGACCGAGAATTGACCGGTCTGGAGCGCCACGAGACGCGCCGGACTACCGACCGCGGGGTAAAGACTAGCGCCGGAAAGCCCACGGAACTTGTTCCGTGGGTTCGACACGCGTGACCAGAAGCATTTTCCCTACCCATACAGGGTTGGAGCGCCGATTGCGTTAGGCAGCGGTTGCGCTACCCCCCGCGCGGGCGGGACGCTACGATACGCCGTCCGGTCTTCTCCCCTCCATTTAAGGAGCTTTCCATGGGCATGGCAACGCTGCTCGGTCGGTCGGTGCGCGAGTGGTGCGCGGTGGCGCTGGCGGCGGGGCTCGCGGTCGCGCTGGTCGCGCGGGCCGCCGACGACGCCAAGCCCGCCGCAGGCGAGGCCAAGCCGGACGCCTCGAAGATGCCCTTCGTCACGGTCGACGTGAAGAAGAAGGAGATCCGTGTCGAGTGCGAGGCCGTCAACGCCAACATGCCCCTCGAGTTCTTCACGTGCATCGCCGGCACGGCCGAGCACGAGGCCGTTCTCCGGACCCAGGCCAAGCCGTCGCACATCCACCTGGCCCTGCTGATGTTGGGCCAGCAGCCGGGCGAGCCCGTCCGCTTCTCCAAGGCCGCCGACAAGTGGCTGGCCCCCCACGGCCCGCCGCTCCAGATCACCTGCGAGTGGACCGACGCGAAGACGAACAAGGTCGTGCGCTACCCGGCGTACCGGATGATGCGGGGCGTGAAGAACAAGAAGGAGATGCCCCCGATGACCTGGATCTTCGCCGGATCGCGGGTGATGGAGGACGGGAAGTACGCGGCGGACACCACTGGCTATCTCGTCTCGGTCGTCAACTTCGACCTGACGGTGATCGACATCCCCGAGCTGGCGAGCAACAACAACGAGTCGCTCGAGTGGGAGGTCAACCCCGACGTCTGCCCGCCGAAGGGGACCAAGGTGTACATGGTGATCGAACCGGTCGGCAAGGGCGACGGCGGCGCCAACGCCGGCGGTGGCGCTTCAGTGCCACTGGCTGCCGCCCCCGGGGGCGCCGGTGGCGCCGGTGGCTCCGGTGGCGCGGCGCAGGGCGACGAGGCCCCGCTGTCGAACGTGAAGGCGGACCAGGAGATGATTAAGAAGTATCGTGCGGAGTGGGAGAAGGTGATCAAACCGAACGCGAAGCTGTTGGCCGAGGTCACCCAGAAGCACTACGACACGATCGAGCGCCTTCGGCGGGAGCAGAACCGGCTGATCGACGAGGCCGACCGGGTCGGGCGGGTGATCGACCAGTTGCAGAAGGAGTACCAGGAGATGACCACGCCGCGCCCGGGGGTGGGGGACGGGAATTGAGGTCCCGCGGAGTCACAATTCTCCTGTCCGCGATCGCGCCGTTGGTACTGTCGACCGTGGCGGCAGTGGGGACGTGGCTGGCGTGCCGGGCCGGCTCGGAGATGGAACTCGCGGCGTCGGCACTGGGGTTGTTCATCGCGGGCGCGGTGGGGGTGGTGCTGGTGGTCCCGCCGTGCGTGGCGGCGCGCGATTGCGGGGGCGAGCGGGCGATGGCGGTGGTCGCGACGGTGCTGCCGTGGGCGGTGATGTGGGCCGTCGTCGCAATTCGAACGGACACGTTTTTCTCGGAGTGGTCGGGGGCGGTGCTCGTGCTGGCGAGCCTGGCGGCGGCGGCGGGCGGGCTGGCGGTGTTGTTGTCCAACGTGCGCGTACCGCGGGCGGGGGCGGCGGCGATCGCGGTCGCCGCGGGGCTGGCGTGGGTCACCTGGCCGGTCTGGCTGGCGTCGGCGAAGTCGCTGATGGGACACGCGCCATCAGCTGAGCCGGGAGCGCCCGTCCCGACGGGCGTGTGGGCGGCGGCGGGCGTTTGCGTGGGCGCGTGTTTCGTGCTCGGCCCGCGGGCTGGCGTGCGGGCGCTGGCCATCGGGTGGGTGGCGCTCATCCTGCTGCACTACGGCGCGCTAGAACTCCACCCGGGTTTGGCGATCAACGGTCAGGTGTATCGGGGGCTGGGGAGCTGGATCGAACTGTCGGTCGCGTACCACCTGACGGAACTGAACCAGAGCGTGCCGTACACATTCCCGGCGAGCGTGTGGCCGACGGTCGTGTGGCACTTCGCGGTGGGGGCGCTCGGCATCTCGGGTCTCCCCGCGCGGTGGCGCAATCGCGTTCTCTCGCAGCCGGTTCCTGAAGTCGAACGACGTACTTAAGGCCTGTAACAGGCAGTCCCTTAGCTGGCTGCAACGCGACGCGTTGCTGATGCGCCGCGAGTCGGTTGTGCATTTCCGCTTCAAACCGAATCGGTCGTCGGGCGCGCCGGCGGGCCGTTGACTCGCAGCTCACTTTGCGCCGTCGTCGCGCCGACGACGCCTGCGAGGCGGTCCTTTACCCACGCGATGTGCAACCGCAGTTGATACAACTGCTCCATGTATGACAGCGGCACGCGGACGGCGGACACCTCGCGGTCGAGCTTCTCGACCTCGCGGAGGTCGATCTCGCGCTGGCTCGGGGACGCGTCGTCGGCCATCGCGCGGTCGTCGAGCACGCGGAGGCGGCGGTACCACCGGTAGATCCGGTGTTGCACGCCCCACCGGTAGAGGACCGGGGCGATCCGCATCATCGGGATCAGCACGAACAGCAGGGGGACGATCAGGATCAGCAGTCGGTCCACGAGCTGGGCGGCCCAGAACGGGAGCTTGCGCTGCAGGAAGCCCGGCTTGAGGTTGAAGTAGTACCGCGCGTCGGCGCCGATCGGGACCTCGCCCAGGTCGAGGGACGGGAACGCGTTGCGCGGCGCGATCGGGTGCATGCCCGCGTGCGCCTCGTGGGCGGCCTGCACGAGGAGCTGGATCACGGCCTTGTGGGTCTTCTTCCGGGCGACGAGCGAGGTGGAGACGGCGACCGTTCGGATCGGGTGGTCGGGGACGTTGGCCTTGAGGTCGATGATCCCCTCGTCGAGCGTGGCGGGCGCGACGTACTCGAACTTGTGGGTGTAGACGTCGGCGTTGCGGAGGCTGAGCAGGCGGATGCCGGGGGTCTGCAGGAGGTCGAGCAGGTACGGGGTCTGGACGTCGACGGCGAAGAAGGAGACGTCGATCTCGCCGGCCTTGAGCTTGGCGGCGGACTTGGGGCCGGACTCATCGATGACGGTCGTGCCGGGCGCGTCGAGGACGCCGTGGGCGCGGAGGAGGGGCTCGGCGACGGCGCGGGTGCCGCCGGCCTTGCTGCCGATCGCCAGGCGTCGGCCGGCGAGGTCGTTGATCGAGACCGGGTCGGGCAGGACGGGGCCGACGGGGTCGGCGACATGGCGGTAGCAGATGAAGAGCGGCTCGACGGACACGGTGCAGACGCCCTCGACGTTCTTGCGGAGGTGGCCGGGCGGGGCGGTGCCGCCCTGGACGAGGGCGATGTCGACGCCGGAGCTCGGGTCGTTGAGGAGCGCGTAATTCTGCCCGGCCCCGCTGGTCTCGCGGATCTCGAGCTCGACGCCGTGGGAGGCGAAGTAGTCCTGGTACTTGCGGGCGTAGTCGTTGTAGGTCGAGCCTTTGGGGCCGGTGGCGATGACGACCTTGGACGGCGGCGCCGGCTCGACGTACTGCCAGGCGATGACCAGGACGGTCGCGGAGACGAGGACGACCGGGGCCCAGAAGCGGAGGAACTCGCGCCAGGAGGGGGGGACGATCTTGGATTTCGCGGAGGCGGCGGCGGCGGGCATGGGAGGGGAGTGTACCGGCCGCGCGGAATTCGAGCGCAGTCGCGCGACCGTCACAAGCCGGGGCAGAGCGCCGGGAGCGGTAGCGACCAGCGCGCCGCCCCGGATCCGTTCTCAAGTCATCCCAATTTGCTCTCTCATCCAGGCGATCAGTTGGGCTTTCGTCGCGATTCCCGATGCGACGCGCAGGGTCATGTCGGTCATCGCGTCCGGGTCGGGCAGGCGCGCGACGTTGTTCGCGTCAAGGAACACGATAGCGCTCATCGCGGCGGCGCGCTTGTTGCCGTCGACGAACGGGTGGTTCGACGCGATGTGGAAGAGGTACGCCGCCGCCATCGCGGCTAAGCCGTCGTGCAAATAGACGCCGCCGAACTGCTGGCGCGGCGTCATCACCGCGGCCTCGAGCAGGCCGAGGTCGCGCAGGCCGGCGGAGCCGCCCTCGTTGGCGACGGTGTCCTCGTGGATCGCCAGCACGTCATCGACGCTGAGAAACTGGATCTCGTCGACCATGATGCCCCCCAGTTACTCGGCAAGTTTCTTGAGCATCTTCCCGTATCGCGGGCGCAGCTTGGCGATCGAGTTCGCCACTCGCTCCCGGCCGACACCGACGTTCGCGGGCGTGATCACCAGCGCGCCGCCGCTGACGGTGACCTGCAGTGGGGTCTCAGGCGTGATGCCCATCGCATCGAGCAGCGCCTTGTCGATCACCAGCGCCTGGCTGTTTCCATGCTTTTGTAGCGTTTTGATCATGCGGCCTCTGGTTACAACAATGTTATAACCAATCTATCGGCTAGTCCAACAGGATCCTGAATTCGTTCACACGTACTTATACGTGATCGCCAGCAGCCCCATGACGACCCAACTCGCCACGGCGATACCGGCCCAGAGCCAGTCGGCCCCGCGGCGTTGCTGGACGTTCTCCCAGCGGAAGAGTTTGACGGCGGCGAGGGTGGAGGCGACGCCGATGGCGGCCAGGGCGACGTAGTTGAACGGGCCGTAGAGGTGGGGGCGGACGGTGACGGTGTACACGGCCGGGTCGATGGCCTGGATGGCGTAGCGGAGGGGGAGGAACGCGGTGGTGATCTGGGCCCACTCGGGCAGGGCGGTGAGCGGGCGGCCGACACCGGCGATCATGATCATCGGGAGGAACAGGGATTGGCCCAGCGCCTGCACGGCCTGGACGGAGCTGGCGACCATGGCGATGACCATGCCGATCGCGAGGAAAGCGAAGCTGACGAAAACGAAGGCGAGCGCGAGCTGGGCGATGTCGCGCGGCCAGGGCATCTTGTAGACCCACATGGCCAGCGCGATCTGGAGTACGGCCGCGGCGAGGACCAGGATCAGGCGGGCGACGAGGGTGGAGCAGACGAAGACGATCGTGGGGACGGGCGTGAGGCGGTAGCGGCGCCACACGCCGCGCTCGCGCTCGGAGACGACGCCGATCGGCATGCCGAAGCACGCGCCGCCGAGGACGGTGATGGTGAGGAGCTGGCCCATGTAGGTAGAGAGCTGCTTGCCGGTGGAGGCGGTGAGGGATTTGGGCAGGAAGAATCCGGCGTAGGCGAACAGGAAGAAGATCGGCACGCCGTACCCGAGGACGACGGCCTGGGGATTGCGGAAGTTGAGCTTGAGGGTGATCGAAAGGTGATGGAGGAAGGCGCGCATCGCGGGGGTGAACGTATGGGGGTGGGGAGGAAAGGTAAAGGGATGGTGGGGTGATGAGGAGGTGAGGTGATGAGGTGTGGGAGGGCGCGGTATCATGATCGTCACAAGGAGATGCCTATGAACCGTACTCTTTTGATTGCGATGGCCGCTGTTCTCACGGTGTCCGTGTCCGCCCGCGCCGCCGAGAACCCGGCGACGGGGACTTGGGAGTGGACGTACAACACGAAGGACCCGAACGACCCGAAGAAGGCGGTGGTGGCGACGGTGGCGGTCAAGCTGGTTCAGGACGGGGAGAAGCTGACGGGCGCGTTCGTCGAACGGGCGGGGACCGAGGCGCCGATCACCGAGGGGAAGATCGCGGCGGACGGGACGCTGTCGTTCACGGTCACGCGGCAGATCGCCGGCGAGCAGCGCGTGTTCAAGTACCGCGGGAAACTTGCCGGCGACACGATCACGGGGAAGATCGACTTCATCAAGGGCGACAAGGTGAGCCCGCGGGATTGGGAGGCGAAGCGGGCGAAGTGACGATCAGTCCCGCAGGCTGCGCCCGGTCAGCTCGATGAAGACGTCTTCGAGCGACGGCTGGTGGATCTGCAGGTCGATCAGCTCGTTGCCCGGGTCGGCGTCGAGGAGTTTGACGAGGTCGATGATGGTCTGGGGCGGGGCGGACGTGGTGAGCGTTGCGGTGGCGCCAGCGGGTTGGACGGCGGTCACGCCGGCGATTTGGCGGAGGCGGTCGTCCGGGACGGGGCGGGTGCTGGTGAACGAGACGCGCGGGAGGGCATTTGCGCCGGCGACGAGTTCGGCGGGGGTGCCGCGGGCGATGACCCGGCCTCGGTCGATCACGGCGAGGCGGTCACAGAGGGCCTGAGCTTCCTCGATGTAGTGGGTGGTGAGGACGACGGTCCGCCCGGCCGCGCGGGCGGCGCGGATCACGTCGTGGAGCTCGCGGCGGGCCTGGGGGTCGAGGCCGGCCGTCGGCTCGTCGAGGAAGAGGACGGCGGGGCGGTTGATGACGGCGAGGGCGATCGCGACGCGCTGCTTTTGCCCGCCGGAGAGGGTTTCGAACTTGGCGTCGGCCTTTTCGGTCAGTGAGAACCGGGCGATCAGATCGTCGGGTTTCTCGGGGTTGTCATAGAAGCTGGCGAAGAGGCACAGGGCCTCGCGCGGGGTGATCTTGTCGGGGAGCATGGTCGCCTGGAGGGCGACGCCGATGCGCTGCTTGACCTGGCGGGGGGAGCGGCGCGCGTCGAGCCCGGCGAGGGAAACGGAGCCGGCATCCGGCGTGCGGAGGCCGACGGTGCACTCGATGGTGGTGGTCTTCCCGGCGCCGTTGGGACCGAGGATCCCGAATATCTCTCCGGGCAGCGCGTCGAACGACACGTCGTCGACCGCGGTGAGCGGACCGTAGGACTTGCGGAGGGATTGGACGGACACCGTCGCGGTCATGGGCGCACGTTACCGGATCGCGCGCCCGAACGGAACGCGCCCGTACGAGCGTCGTTCACGCGACGGCGCCGATGATCTCCTTGATTCCCAACCCGCAGTACTCGAGCACCTCCGACGGCTCGCGCCCGGACTTGGGGATGCGCGTGACGTACAGCGCCTTCAAGCGGACCTGCGCGCCGGTGGTCGCGATGGCGGTCGCGAGCTCGGATTCGAGTCCGCCTGCGTAGTTGTCCTCGGCGGTGACGATTCGCCCACCGTTGCGCTGCGCGATCGCGAGGATCGGGTCCGCGTTCAGCGGGAGCGAGTACGCGTCGATCACGGTCGCCTTCTTCCCGGATTTCGCGAGTTCGTCGGCGGCGCGGAGGCACTCGTGCACCATGTAGCCCGCGCTCACGAACACGACGTCTGAGCCCTCGCGGAGGACCTTGTGGCCGCCGACCTCGAACGTGTCGGCGGGCTTGTAAAGCAGGGGGGTTTCGGCGCGGAGGGTGCGCTGGTAGCAGCAGCCGCGGAGGTTGGCCATCAGCTCGGTCAGCTTGTAGCAGCTAACGGCGTCGGCGGGGAAGAAGTAGCGGACGGCGGTTTCGCCGGAGTAATTCTGCACCTTCGTGAACGAGCGGAAGAAGGCGACGTCGGGCAGCGACATCTGGCTCGGGCCGTCGGCGGCGAGGGTGACGCCGGCGTGGGAACCGGTGATCTTGAAGTTCGCGCCGGAGTTGATCGCCATCTCGACCTGGTCGTAGGCGCGGACGACGAACTTGGCGAACGTCGAGCAGAACGGGATTTTCCCCGCGGCCGCGGCGCCGGCGGCGGCGCTGATCATGTTCTGCTCGGCGATCCGGCACTCGAGGAACTGCTCCGGGAACCGCCTGGCGAACCACTCGGCGTGCGTCGAGTTCTTCACGTCGGCGTCGAGCGCGATGACGCGCTTGTCGGCCGCGCCCAGGGCGACCAGCGCCGCGCCGTACGCCTTGCGCGGGGCGATGGGCTTTCCCGCTCTGAGGTCCTTGTCCAATCCGACCATCGCGAGACCTTCCTCGAAGGAAGCGGCGCGGATCGGTCCCGTCGGCGCATCGGCGGGCTTGGCAGCGGGCGGAGTGATCTTCAGTTCCGTGCCGACCTTGTACCCCGCGACCCCGAGCCCCTTCGCGGTCTCGTCGAGCTCTTTGAACGTCGCCTCGAGCTTCTCCTTCTTCACGGCGGTGCCGTGGTGGCCCATGCCCTGTTCGGCGGGGCTGCCCCAGCCCTTGATCGTCCGTGCGACGATCGCCAGCGGGCGGTGGCCGTTGCGGATGACGTGGAGCTCGTTGAGGGCCTTGCCGATCTCGACGGGGTCGTGGCCGTCGATCACGCGGGCGACGAAGCCGTACGCCTCGCACTTGGCGGCGATCGTTTGGTAGCTCTGCTGCGGGCTGACCCAGTCGGACTGCGCGAGCTCGTTGCAGTTGAAGATCGGCACGCAGTTCGTCAGCGCGTGGTCGGCGACGAAGTCCATCGCCTCCCAGATCTGGCCCTCGCGGGATTCGCCGTCGCCGATCAGGCAGTAGATGACGCGGTCGAGGCGGTCCATCCTGGCGGCGGCGGCGAGGCCGGCGGCGACGGAGAGCCCCTGGCCGAGGCTGCCGGTGGCGGCGTCGAAGAACGGGACGCCCAGGCCCGGGTTGGGGTGGCCGTCGATCGGGGAGTCGATGGCGCGGAGTTGCAGCGCGTCGGCGCGCGTCATGGGGCGGGCGTCGGCCTTGGACTTGCCGATGGCGACGCCCAGGTCGGCCATGGCGGCGTAGACGATCGGGACGGCGTGGCCCTCGGACAGCACGAGGCGGTCGGCGGCGGGGTTCGACGGGTCCTTCGGGTCGTACCGCATCTGGTGGTACATGAGCACCGTGACCAGGTGGGCGAGCGACAGGGCGGTCGAGGGGTGGCCGCTGCCGGCGGCGGTGGTCATCTCGACCGAGAGCTTGCCGATCTCGATCGCCTTGGCGTTGACGGCGTCACGGAAGGACATGGGGGCTCCTTGTCGGCGCACGATAGGGTGCTGGGGTGGCGCGGACAATGGGCAATCGTCGCAACGCATGGGCAGACGTGCCTCACTGAAGTGAACACGCCGGTGGGTCGACGCCTTGCCTCTACGCACTCCGATCCATACTCTTTGCGAACCTATGTCTTCCTGGCCCGGCGCAGTGTTGTTTGATTTCGACGGCGTGATCGTGAACAGCGAGCCGCTGCACTTCTGGGCGTTCCACGAGGTGCTCAAGGCCGAGCGGATCGAGATCACCGAGGCCGAGTATTACAACGACCTGATCGGGTTCGACGACAAGGGGGCGTTCAAGCACGTGTTCGAGAAGCACGAGCGCGAGCTGGACCCCAAGACGTTCCTGCGCATCATGACGACCAAGAGCGAGGTCATGATGGACCTGATCCGGGCGCGCAAGTACGGGGCCCTGCCGGGCGTGGAGGAGTTCGTGCGGGGGCTGTGGTGGCACTACCCGCTGGCGATCTGCTCTGGGGCGCTGCGGGAGGAGATCGAGGCGATGCTCGAGGGGATCGGGCTGCGCGACTGCTTCAAGGTGATCGTGGCGGCCGAGGACGTGGCGGTCGGCAAGCCCGACCCGAGCGGGTACCTGATGTGCACCGAGCAACTGGGGAAGAAGGTCAAGAAAAAGCTGACGCCGGCGGACTGTTTGATCGTGGAAGACGCGCCGTCGGTGATCAAGAACGTGCGGGCGGTCGGCTTCCAGGTGCTGGGCGTGGCGACGAGCTATTCGCCGGAGAAGCTGGGCGACGCGAATTACGTGGTGAAGGATCTGAAGCCGGCGACGGTGACGGCGGCGATCTCGGGGTTGAAGGTGCAGCCGGGGTGAGGGGGGAATGACGAATGAACAAACCCGAATGACGAATCAATGACGAAGGTCGAATGACGAAATTCGAAACGGTCGGTTGGGGACGGGATTGAGACGTCCGACGTGAAAGCCATGAAGGTTCTCTGCTGGACGATTCTCGTTCTCACCCCGGCACTCACACTGGCCGCGCCTGGGATGGAGCGCCCGCGCGAGCGGCGGCCCGCGCCGCCACCCCCCGCGCCGGTCGTACGGGAAGACCCGGGCGGCCCGCGGCCGGCAGAACCGGCGAAGTGGCCCGGGCGGCTGCTGATCGGAATCGGGGCGGTATTCGTCGCGGCGGCGGTGATCGGGCCGCTGTATCGGGCGGCCCATCCAGAGGACGAGTTCCTCCAGCACGCGCACGACGAGCCGCCGGGGGCGAGTCACCTGTACGGGGATTCGGGGACGTGGGAGCCGGACGCGCCGGAGCGGAAACTGTAGGGTAGGCACTGCCCACCGCTCGCGCGAGCGGCGCGCGTAGCTCGACATTCCAATTTTGAGGAGGGCGCTCGAACATGGTGTGCCGTTCTGCGCCGCGGACCGATCCACGCATTCACTCGACATCGGAATGTTGAGCTACTTGAAACGCGACGTGCCCGCGCGACGGTCGTCGCGCGGGCACGTGTGATTTGATCGGTCTTTCGATCGTCGCTCAGTCCCGCGGCATCGCCGCGTTGCCCGGCGGGGTCGTCGGTTGCTGCGGCGTCGCCGCCGTGCCCGGCGTACCCGCGGCCGGCTTCTTCCCGCCCAGGCCGACCTTGCTCCAGTCGACCTCGGGGATCGGGCCCTTCGGGAGCAGCGGCTTGTTCAACTCGTCCTTGGCCAGCAGGCTCGGGCCGGGGACGACGCCCAGGCGCTTGAGGGCGGCCGAGACGTCCGCGTCGCCGTTGTTGATCGCGTACGCCTGGCGGAGTGACTGCTCGGCCTTGGCCTGCTGCTGGAGCTGCTCGGCGTAGAGGCCGTACTCCTTCAGATAGCCGAAGTTCTTGTTGTCCGACAGGCACGCGCGGTTGTAGTAGTCCAGGGCCATGTCGGGCAGGCCGCGGTAGCGGTAGACCTTGGCCAGGACGATGTACTCGCGCCCGGCCTGCGTCCCCTTGGCGTTGCGGGCGGCCTGCTCGATCTTGTTGACCTCCAGGTCCTGCTCGTCGGCCTTGACGATCGCCTGGGCGAGCCCGTCCAGGGCCTTGGCGGCAGTGGCGTCGTCCTCCTGCCCGGCGAGCGTGACCATCCGCGTGTCGAGGCATGCGCGGAAGTTGACCATCGCCTGCTGGTAGGCCCCGAGCTTGAGGTTCGACAGGCCCAGGTAGTAGTGCGACTGGTAGTCGCGCGGGTCCTGTTTGAGGGCGGCGCGGAACGCGCCGGCGGCGTCCGGGTAGCGGGCCTCGGCGTACGCCTTCAGGCCGGCGTCGCGCGCGTCGCCGGCGAACGTGATCATGTCCGAACACCCCCCGGACATCAGCGCGACCATCCCGACCAGAACCCCCGCCATCGCCATCCGCGACCGACTCATAGCAGCCTCCGTGCGCTCTCCCGCCGCGGGTAGCTGGCGGGGGGTACCGGTTCGCACGCGTCCACGCGCGCGGGCCGGCCCGATCCATCGTATCGAGGGCTAAACTAGCCCCCCCTGACTTATTTGCAACACGCGGTAGCGCAGATTTTGCCGGAAAATCGCGGGGGGCACGGGATGGGGAGATGGGGCGATGGGGTGGTGGGGAGAGAGCGCTCGGACGTTCGAACGCGCCAGTAACGCGTTGCGTTGCAGCTAACTCCGCTCCCAGTGTCCCTGTGATCGCAGTAACGATTCCGAACGGCTCGGACCGGCGATTGACAATTGACCACCGACAACTGACAACGCGTTCATGCCCGCCGTCCGGTTCATTGAGAAGGTCGGCCGCGACGCCCAGAACGCGATCGCGGCGTTCGGGGACTTCTGCGTGTTCGTCGGGCGGACGTTCCGCTACCTCGGGACCGCGTTCCGGTGGAAGAACGCCCGCGCGATCATCCCGCAGATGTACGAGGTCTGGTTCCGGTCGGTCCCCGTCATCGCGATCACCGGGGGGTTCATCGGGATGGTGCTGGCGATCGAGTCGTACTTCCAGTTCAAGTCGATCGGCCAGGAGCACCGCATCGGCGGGATCATCTCGGTCTCGGTCGTCAAGCAGATCGGGCCGGTGCTGGCGGCGGTCATGCTCGCGGGGCGCGTGGGCGGGGCGCTGACGGCCGAGCTGGGCACGATGAACGTGACCGAGCAACTGGACGCGCTGCGCGTGATGGGCGCCGACCCGATCCGCGTGCTGGTCGTCCCGCGGTTCCTCGCGTGCATCATCCTCCTGCCGGTGCTGACGATCTTTTCCGACGCGCTGGGCGTGCTGGGCGGGTACCTCGTGTCGGTCAAATCGTTCGACGTCCCGTCAGTACCCTACTGGCAGGCGGCGGCAATCGCGGTCGACAACTGGCAGATCTTCGAGGGCCTGGTCAAGGCGACGTTCTTCGGCGGGGCGATCGGCCTGATCTCGTGCTACAAGGGGTTCACGTGCGGGGCCGGCGCGCAGGGCGTCGGGCGCGCGTGCACCGAATCGTTCGTGATGTCGTTCATCGCGATCATCGTGCTCAACTTCTTCTTCGCGAAGCTCGCGAAGGACTGGTACACGGCGATCTACGGGTTGCGGGGATTGTGGTGACGAGTGGTGCGCGCGGGGATACGATGAGCGCCGGGGACGGTAACGATTAATGCGTAATGCTTAACCGTGCCGTTTGCGGGCCCCTTAAGCATTACTCGTTAATCGTTACGCCTCCCATGCCCCTGATCGAACTCCGAAACGTCTCCAAGGCCTTCGGCCGGCTCGTCGTGCTCGACGACCTCTCGCTGTCCATCGAGGCCGGGCACTCCGTCGTCATCATCGGCGCGTCCGGCACCGGCAAGTCCGTGCTGCTCAAGCACATCGTCGGGCTGCTCCGGCCGGACTCGGGCGAGGTCTACTTCGACGACCACCGGATCGACACGCTGAGCGAGTCTCACCTGATGGACGTGCGGCAACGGTTCGGGTTCCTGTTCCAGATGGGGGCCCTGTTCGACTCGAACACGGTCGGGGAGAACATCGCGTTCCCGCTGATCGAGCACACGCACAAGTCGCCGGACGAGGTGAAGCAGCTCGTCGCCGAAAAACTGGCGATGGTCGGCCTGCCGGGGATCGAGCAGAAGATGCCGGCCCAACTCTCGGGCGGGCAGCGGAAGCGCGTGGCGCTCGCCCGGGCAATCGCGCTGGGGCCGGAGGTCATCCTCTACGACGAGCCGACGACCGGCCTGGACCCGGTGCGGTCGGACGTGATCAACCAGCTGATCGTTAAGCTCCAGAAGGAGCTCAAGGTGACGAGCATCACGGTCACGCACGACATGGCCAGCGCGTTCAAGATCGCCGACCGGATCGTGATGCTCCACGAGGGCAAGATCAAGTTCGACGGCACGCCGGCGGAGATCCAGGCGTCGGCGGATCCGATCATCAAGCAGTTCGTGTCCGGCGAGGCGGGCGAGGCGGAACTCGCGGGGTTGCGCGCGTAATCCGAAGCCGCCCACGCCGACTCCTGTGGAGTCGGATTCGCGGCGCGGCCGCGAGTTCTGCCGGCGCGAGTCGCGACCGATGTGGCGTTTCCTTTCCAACCTCGTCACCCTAGTCTCGACCGTCCTGTGGGTCGCGACCGTCGCGCTCTGGGTGCGGAGCCGCTACGCGACGGACTTCATCGAGTTCGTCGGGCTCGACCAGTACACGATGGCGACCACGTTACCCGACCGCGTTCAGGGGCGTGTCCTGGTCAATTACGGGTTGGTCAACTTCTTCGGGGACAAGCCGGACCGGCCGTCCTACAAGTTGGAACACAGCGTGCTGCCCGGGCCGATCGACTGGCGCGCGGGGAAGATGATGCACGTCGACTTCGAGAAACGCATCGGCCCGTTCTGGTTTGCGACGACCACGTCGCCCGGCATGGACGGACGGACGGTCCGCGGCGTCTACGTCTCGACGCCGCTCTGGTGCCCGGCCGCGCTGTTCGCGGTGTTGCCGACATGGTGGGCGATCAGGCGGCGCCGCCGTCGGTTACGGCCCGAGCGCGCATGTCCCGGATGCGGATATGATCTGCGCGCCACGCCCGACCGTTGCCCGGAATGCGGGCGCGTGCCGGAGCCCAAACCCGCCTGACACATGCCCGACCGCGCCGACGACCCGATCTTCCGATTCCTCCTCGAGCGCTTCATGATGCTGCGCGCCGCGGAGGTCGGCGCGACCGAGGCCGCCGCGTTCGACGTCGACCTTCAGGCCCCGACGCGGTCGCGCCTCGTCCTGCACGTCCGGCCGGACCAGTCGAGCCCGGACGTGCGCGCCGCGGCCGTCGCGGCGTTCCTGGAACTTATCGCCCCGTGCGTCGTGCAATCGACGGACGGCGCGATCGAGGTCGGCGATCCGGACGGGAAGGGCGAGCCGCAGTTCTGCCTGATCACGCTGCTATACGTCGACGGCTCCCCGAGCCTCGCGATCGGGTACATCACACGCGCGTCGAGCGACGTGCACGCGAAGGCGCTGCTCGGCGTGCTCCGGCGCGGTGGTCCGGGGGCGGCGGACGAGGTTTGATACGGCGGCGCGACGTCGCGATTTCCGGGTGCCATGCCCTCGCATTGCGCCAACAGAGTTGAAACGCACAGTAGCGCCATCGCGGGCGTGGGCATGCCCAAGTGGCGTTCGAACTCCAATCGAAAGCATCTGGGGCATGCCCACGCGAGCCGAAGACCGTTTTCTCGGGATCGTCCGTCTCCGGCGGCTCGCGAGGGCATGGCACCCGGACTAGCGGCCGACGACCCGCACCTCGACCCCCTCCACCCGCCCGCCCTTCACCGTCGGCCGGCCGACGATCGCCTTGCCGCCCTTGAGGGTCAGTTGGATCACCGGCGTGCCGTCCTGCGCGCGGCCGAGGACGAACGCGTCGCCGCGCGTGCGCATCTTCGCCGACTGGTTCACGCCCGCCTGGAAGAGCGTCTGCGGGAGCCACTGGTCGGCGGGCGTTTTGATCTCCGTCGCGCGGACCAGCTCATCGAACGACGCGAACCGCTGCCCGCTCGCGTGGGCCCGACCGGCGAAGCTTGCCAGGATCGCCACGGTCGCCCGGGCGTACCCGTCGGCGGTCGCGACGTCCCCCTGGCCCGCCCACCACGCGCGGCACTTCTCTTCGAGTCCCGGCACGGCGCCGAGCGTGCGCGCGTAGACCGTGGCGACGTCGCCGCCCTTGCCGACGTCGGTCAGGAACGCCGTGAAGACCTTCTGGAACCGCCCGCCGTCCGCGTGGATCAGGAAGTGCACGAGCGCCCACGCCTGGTCGTAGTGGGGCATCGCGATCTGCTTGTTCCACGCCGCCCGGTCGATCGCGACGAACTCGGCGAGCGGTCGGAACGCGCCCGCGCCGCCGGCCGGCAAACTCGCCATCTTCCGCACGCGCGCCAGCCGCGCCACCGGCACCAGTCCGACCTCGAACCCGTCGCCGGTGAACAGCGCCTCGCCGAAGTACTCGCCCAGCCCCTCGTTGGCCCACATCGGGATCTCCCCGCCCTTCCCCCCGCCGCCGATCACCGCGTCGGCGAACTGGTGGAACCCCTCGTGCTGCACGACGTGCCACGTCGCCAGAGAGATCGTCCGGTCGTCCGGCCGGCGCAGCGCGACGGCCATCAACTTCTCCCCGTCGTACCGCCCGGCCGAGTTCGGCAGCCCGCCCGCGGCGACGTAATCCTCGAGCTTCGAATAGAGGTAGAGCGGCAGGCGCTTGTCGCCGATCGTGCCCGCGAACCCGCCCGTCCGCCGGGCGTACTCGTCGACCATCGCCGTCACGCGCACGCCCGCCTCGCGCGCCTCGACCTCCGGCAGGTCGGTGTGGATCGTGTAGTACTTGGTCTCGACGGCGCGCAGGGTGGGCTCGGCCCACGCGGGCATTCCGAATGCGAACAGCAACACGACCGACCACCGCATCGCGCGCGACCTCCGTTGCCGCGTGATCATATCCGACCCACATCGCGGAAAACGAAGAACCCCCGCGGGAAGGTCCCGCGGGGGTCGGTTTGAAATCAGTCAGTCGCTAAGCCGCGAGCGGCCAGCTCACGCGCGCCGCGTGCGCCGCGCCAGTCCCGCGATCGCGGCGACCGCGAGCACGCCGGCGGTCGCGGGCTCCGGCACGGGCACCGTCGGCGCCGGGACCGTCGACACCGGCCCGACGAAGCTCAGCACCGCGTCGTATTTCACGCTGCCCGTGGCATTGATGTCGTTGAGCAGGGCGAACTGGCCCCACTGGCTGTACGGGGCCGCGATCCCGAACGCGTTGAACAGGCCGTTGCCCGACTCCACGTCCCACATGTTGATGAAGTCCTTGTACAACTGGCCGATCCGCGGGTCGGACTGGAGTTCGATGAACTTCGGGAGCAGGGCCTGGTTGACCGGGTTGCTGATCGCGTAGAACGACGCCGCCGCCGCCTCGTACGAGTCCAGCCCGATGCCCGCGCCGCCCGCGACCGCCTTGTTCTGCTTGATCCAGGTCTTGATGCTGCCGTTCATGAAGGCGTACATCTTCGCGATGATCTGCTCCTTCGTGTCGGACGCGGTCAGGCCGAGGTCGCCCTCGCTGCCGGGGACGTACGGGGCGATCGCCATCCGGTAGTTGTCCGCCGTCAGGTTCACGCCCTTGCCCTTGAGCCAGTCGATCTGCCACTGGGACCAGTAGCTGTTGGCGATGAACCCGCCGATCATCGGCACGAGCCGGCTCGACCCGCCGAACTCGGTCTTGAAGATCTCGGTCGCCTGCCGCAGCCGCTCGGCGGCGCGGAGCGCGCTCTTGCCGAAGTCGTCCGACCGCGAGTTGAACTGCGCGTCCGCCCGCGCCTGGAACATGTTGTACGACCCCTGCATCTGGTCGCCCAGGTTCCACAGCTCGTTCGAGTACTCGACGTACACCTTCAGCCCGGGCTTCAGGTTCGTCTTGAGGAACTTCGCGAGGTTCTTGATGTAGTCGTCGTTCGCCTTGGCCGGGATGTTGATCCACGCGTCGGCGTTCGTGTAGTTCGACAGGGCGACGATGTTCTCGTAGTTCACGCCCTCGCCCATCGTCTGGTACGGCGACGTGTTCCGCTGGCTCCACGTCGAGACGGGCGAGTTCACCGTCTGCATCCAGTCCATGTACCGGATCACGCTGTTGTGCGCGACCGCGTTCACCTTATCCAGGAATGGCTTGCGGAACGGCGTGCCGGCGACCGCGTCCGGGGCCTGGATGTTCAGGTTCGACACCCCGTTGGGCAGCACCGTGAACAGCCCGCCGCCGGTCGGCGTGTCGTGCTTGAGGTTCAAAACGCCCTGGCCCGGGCCGGTCACGGTGAAGCTCGACTTCGAGCCGGTGATGCTGGGCGTGCCGCTGCCGCCCCACGTGACCTTGTACTGGCCGTCGACGTACCCGGTCCAATAAGTCTGGTTCGTCCAGTCGACCTGGCCGAGGATGTTCGCCCAGGGGGCGTTGAACGAGTAGTTGGCCTGGCCGTCGACGTTCAGGGCGATCCGCGGCCCGGCCGAGGCGGCGGGCGACGCGAAGATCGCCGCGACGGCGGCCAGCGCGAAGGCGAAGGGGTGTTTACGCATGTGACACTCTCCCGTGGGGCGAGGGACGACACGTCGCCCGGACTTGCGGGTGGCGCGTGACGCAACGCGCCGGTCCGCCCGGTGACGTGGAGGGCTTCCGATAAGGAGGGAATCGGGCAGACCGGGGCCCCGCTTTGGTGGCGACACGAATTTGTTCCGCCAAAGTCAAACGGATCCCACGCCGGACGTGCGGGATGTGCCAATCGCGCCGCCCGCCGTTCGCAGACCAGGGCCGTACTTAGCGGTCGCACCGACGGTGCACGTTGGCGCGCGCGCGCACCGACCGGCGCTCGATTGACCATCGACCATGATCCACTGACAATCCCGCCCCATGTCCACCACTCCCAGCGCCGCGCCGGCCGTCTCCCGTCGTCACCTCCTCGCCGGCGCCGCCCTCGCCGCGACCGCCGCGTCGACCCTCACCGCGCGCGCCGCCGACCCCGCCGCCCCGCCGCAATCGCCGTTCACCTTCTGCCTCAACACCTCCACGATCCGCGGCCAGAAGGCCGGCATCGCCAAAGAGATCGAGCTCGCCGCTAAGGCCGGCTACACCGCCATGGAGCCCTGGCTCAACCAGTTCGAGGCCTACGTGAAGGACGGTGGCACCCTCGCCGACCTGAAGAAGCGCTTCGCCGACAACGGCATCAGCGTCGTCAACGTGATCGCGTTCGCCCCCTGGCTCATGGGCGGCGACGACGACGGCGCCAACCAGAAGAACATGGACACCATGAAGCGCGACATGGAGACCGTCGCGCAGGTCGGCGGCCTGCGGATCGCCGCGAGCCCCGCCGGCGCGTTCAAGCTCGAGAACCTCGACCTCAAGCTCGCCGCCCGGCGGTACCGCAAGGTGATCGAGATCGGCGAGCAGGCCGGCGTCGGCGCGATGCTCGAGTTCTGGGGCCCGAGCAAGTCGCTCTACTCGCTGCCCGAAGCGCTCTACATCGCCGCGGCGGCCAAACACCCCAAGGCCATGATCCTGTGCGACGTCTACCACCTGCACCGCGGCGGGTCCGACTACGACGCCCTCGCCCTCGTCGACGGCGCCAAGCTCCCCGTCATGCACTTCAACGACTTCCCCGGCGACGTCCCCCGCGAGAAGCTCGAAGACAAGAACCGCCTGATGCCCGGCGACGGCGTCGCCCCGCTCACCCAGATCCTCAGCACGCTCGCGAGCGTCGGGGCCCGCACGGCCCTGTCCCTCGAACTCTTCAACGCCGACGTCTGGAAGATGGACGTCGCCGACGCGATGAAGATGGGCATCGACAAGATGCGCGCCGCCGTCGCCAAGGCCGCCGGGAACGCGTAAGGCATTTCCTTCCCGCACCCGGGTTCGAACCGGCTCAAGGCCGCTCCGCGACGCGGGCAACCGCCCCATATAGCCCGCCACTTGTGGCGGGAAACCGCGGCTTTTCAGTCCGCGTTGCAAGGGGATAAGGCCTCGGAGTTCGAGCGCCTTCCCGCCACAAGTGGCGGGCTATATGAGGACGCCTGCGAGCCGCCGAGCGCCATTGAGCCGTGCGAGGCCCGCCTACGCCTTCCACACCCGTCCCAGCGTCATCGCGAGTTGCTGAAAGATCACCGGGATGTTCACGTTCGCCTCGAGGTGCTCGTCCGCCCGGGCGATCGCTTCGATCGACTCGCACGCCCGCTCGACGCCCTGACCCGAAGCCAGCATCCGCCGGAAGTGCTGGCCGGTGAGCTTCAGGTACAGCCCCAGCCCCTCGCGCTTGGCCTGATCCAGACTCGTGTTCTTGTCCCGCCCGACTTGCTTCTCCGCGTACGCGTCGGCGGCGCGCTTGAACCAGTCCGGCAACTCCGCCCCGCCGCGCCCCGCGGTCACGTCGTCCACGTGCCGCGCAAGCTCACCGGCCGCGTCGACCACGCCGTCCTCGATCCACTTCAGCGCCGACCCGAGCGACCCCTCGGCGATCGCCGCCGCCCGGTCCGCCGTCCCCTTCTCGATCCCGCGCCCGGCGAGCTCCGCCGCGACGTTCTTCGCCGACAGCGCCCCGAAGCGCACGACCTGCGAGCGGCTGCGGATCGTCTGCAGCATCGATAGCGCATCGTCCGCGAGCAGAATGATCAGCGTCCGCCCATACGGCTCCTCGAGCGTCTTCAGCAGCCCGTTCTGGGCCGCCGCGTTCATCGTCTCGGCCTCTTCCACGACGAACACGCGCCCGCGGTTCATCACCGGCTTGAGTGCCGCTGGCTCGAGCAGGAACCGGCGGATGACGTCGACGGACAGGTCCCGCGCCTTGGAGTCCTTCTTGTCTTCCAGCGTCCGCACGAGCTGGCGGTAAACCACGCCAAAATCCGGGTGCGTCTCCGCCGCCATCAGCTTGCACGATGCGCATTGCCCGCACGCGTCCGGCGGATCGGCCTTCGGCCGCTCGCACAGCCACAGCGCCGCCAGCGCCCGCGCCGTCGTCCCCTTCCCCACGCCCGCCGGCCCCGCAAAGATCAACCCGTGCGGCAACCGGTCCGCCGCGTACGCCTTGCGCAGCCACTCGACGGCGTCCGACTGATCGAGGATGGACGAAAGCGTGTTCATCGGCAAGCGGCGGATTCTATCCGGAACGCGGTCGATTGGTGAGGGGCGCACTCCCTCTCCCAGTCGCGCCGGACATCGTGTCTTGCAAATGGCGCATTCGCGACGGGGAGAGGGCGGGGGTGAGGGGCGAACGGCGAGATGTTTTCCTTCTCGCAGGTATTCACGGATTCCCGCGCAGAGGGATCAAGCAGCTCAACATTCCGATGTTGA
>DATHXE010000839.1:0-2798 GCA_035459845.1 Tepidisphaeraceae bacterium
GGCGGACGTCCGGCCGCGCATCGCCCAGCGCCGCCTGCAACGCCGGCACCGCGCCGGGCCCCGTCGCCCGCGCCAGCGCGCCCGCGGCCAGCGTGGCGCGCTCGGTGTCGCCGCCCGTGATCAACGACTGAAGCCCCGCCCCGTCCTTCTTGCGTTCCATTCGTGCCACGTCGGCCGCCGCCGCCGAGACTCCCTCCGCCCCGCCCCCGCGCCCCCAGAACAGCCACGCGAAAAAGACGACCGCGACGACCGCCCCGCCGCCCCACAGCACCAGCGCGCGGTGGTGGCCGTGCCCGGCGGAACCGGTGCGCGTGCGCGACGAGCGCTCTGCCGTGGCGGCAATCATCGCCGACCTCGCTGGGATTCCTCGTTTCGCTGCCCCGGCGTCGCACGCCGTCACGCGCCGGGGATCGGGAAGTGTCCTACGCAAGGGGTGAGAGAATCATGAGTCGGGTTCGGATGCAAGAAAAATGTGCGGAATCGTCAGGTCGCCCGCACGGTCCGACGCGTTCAGTAGCTCAACATTCCGATGTTGAGGAGAAGCGCGGCATGCTCATCGCGCCCGTACGGAAGCCGGTCTTCGAGAGCCGCTCCTCAACATCGGAATGTTGAGCTACTCGGCCACTTCACCGCGCCCGGTCCACCGCCGACTGCTCGATCAACTTCGCGACGAGCCCCGTCCATCCCGTCTGGTGGGCGGCCCCCAAACCCGCGCCGGTGTCGCCGTGGAAGTACTCGTGGAACCACGGCTCATCGCGGAACGCCGGGTCGTCCGCGAGTAGGGGGTGCTCCCCGCAGCACGGCCGCCGGCCCGTCTTCGGGTCGGGGAGGAACAGCGCCGTGAGCCGCCGACCGATCTCGATCGCCACCTCGTTGAGCGTCATCATGTGCCCAGAGCCCGTGGGGCACTCCACTTTGAGCGTCTGGTCGTAGAACCGGTCGAACACGCGCAGCGCCGTGACCAGCATGAACGCGGTCGGGAACCAGATCGGCCCGCGCCAGTTGGAGTTCCCGCCGAACATGCGCGTGGTCGACTCGGCCGGTTCGTACCGCACCGTCCACTCGCGCCCGCCCATCGAGATCGCGTACGGGCTCGCCTGGTGGAACTTCGACAGCGACCGCACGCCGAACGGCGCGAGGAACTCGGCCTCGTCCAGCGTCCGCGCCAAAATCCGCCGCAGTTGGTCGTACCCCGCGACCGACAGCAGGCACCGCTGCCCGTCCGGCGTCCAGATGCACATGATGCCCGTCGCCAGGTCCGGCCGGTTGTCCATCAGCCAGTCGTACCGCGCCTTGAAGTTCGGCAGCCGCTCGAACCACGAGTGGTCCAAAATCTGCGCCGCGAACAGTGGGATCAGTCCCACCAGCGACCGCACCTTCAAGCGGCGCGGATGGTCCGGCCCCTCCACCCCGTGCACGCGGTCGTAGTACCACCCGTCCGCCTCGTCCCAGAGTGATACGGGCGCCGAAGCGTCGTCCGGGTCGGCCTGGTTCAGCGCCGACGCGATGTGCATGAAGTGCTCGAAGAACTTGATGCCCAAATGCTCGTACACCGAGTCCTGCTGCGCGAGCTCCAGCCCGATCGCCATCATGTTCAGCGCGTACAGCGCCATCCACCCCGTCGCGTCGGCCTGCTCCAGGTGCCCGCCGGATGGCAGCGGCTGCGAGCGGTCGAACACCGAGATGTTGTCGAGACCGAGGAACCCGCCCTGGAAGATGTTGTGCCCGCGCGAGTCCTTGCGGTTCACCCACCACGTGAAGTTCAGCAGCAGCTTGTGGTAGCACCGCTCGAGGAACGCGCAGTCGCCCCGCTCGCCGTTCGCGTGCTTCTCGATGTTGTACACGCGCCACACGGCCCACGCCTGCACGGGCGGGTTGACGTCGGAAAACTCCCACTCGTACGCCGGGATCTGCCCGCTCGGGTGCATGAGCTTTTCGGAGATCAGCAGCTCGAGCTGGTCTTTGGCGAAGTCCACGTCCACCATCGCCAGCGGGATCGCGTGGAACGCCAGGTCCCACGCCGCGAACCACGGGTACTCCCACTTGTCCGGCATCGAGATCACGTCGGCGACCGTCAGCGAATCCCAGTCGCGGTTCCGCCCGCCCAGGCGCGACGCGGGCGGCGGGTGGGCCGAATCGTCGCCGTGCTGCCACGCGCGCACGTCCAGCGCGTACCACTGCTTCGACCAGAGCATGCCCGCCAGCGCGTGCCGCTGCACGCGCTTCTCCTCGTCCGTCGCCGCCGGGTGCCCGATCGCGGCGTAAAATGCATCCGCCTCGGCGATCCGTTCCGCAAGCACCTTCGCCGCACCGGCCAGCGGCTTGCGCGTCTCGTCCGGCATCAACCGCAAGACGACCTCGTAAGACCCGCCCGCCGGGACGACGGCGTGATACCACAGCGCCGCCTTCGTCCCCCGCCCCGTCGGGCTGACCGCGTGCGGGTCGCGCCCCACGACGTGCGCATCAAACGCGTCCTTCACGTGCTCCGACGGGTTCGCGCTCCCGTACAGCCGCTCGCGATTCGTCTCATTCTCCGTGAACAGCGGCGTCGCGCCGGGCGGCGCGTACAGGATCCGCCGCCCGAGCTGCGCGTGATCCGCCACCAGCCCGATCACATCATCCCGCGCCGGCAGGGCGGTGATGATTGGAACCTCGCCCCGCTCGTCCGGCCGCCACGCCCACGTGTTCCGAAACCACAGCGTCGGCAGCAGGTGGATCGCCGCCGCCTCCGGCCCGCGGTTGTGCGCCGTGATCCGCACGGCCACGTCCTCCGGCCCCGCCTTCGCGTGTTCCACGAA
>DATHXE010000840.1:0-5786 GCA_035459845.1 Tepidisphaeraceae bacterium
GCGGGGGACGCGTACGGGAGGGGGGCGGGGGCGTCGACGGCGTACGTCGCGGGGCGGCCGGGCTGGATGTCGGCCGAGAACTCGCCGTTGCCGGTCGGGGCGTCGAGGAGGGGGTCGTAGGCGTCGGGTTTCGTGGACATGCGGAGCGGGCCTCGAAGAAGTGCCACCCCCTTGTGCGCGATGGCGATGATCCTTCTACCCGGGGCGGGATGGGGCGTTCAACGGAAAAGGGCGCATGCCCGCGCGAGCCGGCCGCGCCCGTCACAAGGACGGGCGCTCGCAACGGCTCGCGCGGGCACGGCGCCCGGAACGGGTGGGCGGGAGATCAGCCCTTGGCCCCCGCCATGTGCATCTGGGCCGCGGCGGCCTGGAGCTCTTCGGCCGAGACCTTGCGGATCGTCGTCGCAACCGACCACTGGTGGCCGAACGGGTCGATCACGATCCCGTACCGGTCGCCCCAGAACATGTCCGCGACCGGCATGCGCACCGTCGCCCCGGCATCCACGGCGCGCTTGAACGTGGCGTCGACGTCCGGGACCTGGAGGTGAAGGGTCACGGGCGTGCCGCCCAGCGCCTGCGGGCTCTTCCCGCCGCAGTCGGGGAACTCGTCGACGACGAAGACGGTGGCCCCGCGGATGTTGATCGCGCTGTGCATGATCTTCCCGTCGGGCATCTTGTGGGCGCACAGCACCTCGGCGCCGAACGCCTTCTGATAAAACTCGAGCGCCTTGGCGGCGTCGCGACAGGCGATGTGGGGGGTGACGGTAACGGACATGCGAACAGTCCTTTCGTGAAAGGGAGGGGATCCGATTTCGGCGAGCCCGCTTCAGCGGGCGGGTCGCGAAGCGAATCGGGCAGTCGTCAGTTGCTACGAAGCGACAAGTCTTCTTACTTCCCAGACGCAAGATAATTGGTGAGCTGCTCGAACGTCCCCGTCCACCCGCCCGTCATGGACGGCCGAAGGTCCGAGTAAGCCTTCCGCTGCGCATCGGTGGCGTTGAACGGGTACCCGACGAGCGTGAGCGTCGTCTTGCCGTCCCGTTCGGCGAACGTGATCTCCGAATACATCTCGAGCGGCAGGCCCATGCCGAACGGGTCGGGACAAATGTTGGCCCGCTCGTCGGAGAACGAGTTGACGAACGACAACCGCTCGGGCGGCGCGACGTCGCGGTAAACGAACTTGCCCCACATGCCCTGCCCCGTCGGCGAGCTCATCCCGTAGTGAAACGTCCCGCCCGGCCGGAGGTCGAGCTTCGAGTGATGCACGGTGAACCCCTTGGGCCCCCACCACTGCGCCAGGCGCTCCGCCTCCGTCCACGCGGCATAAACGAGCTCGCGCGGCGCGTCGAACGTGCGCGACAGCGTGAACACCGCGTCGGCGGCCTCGGCGAGCTGCCGGGCCGTGTACTCTTCGAGCCGGGCGACGTGCTGCTTCTGGCCCTCGAGCGCGCCGTGCTTGTCGATCACGAACTGCCGGGCCTCGGGCGTCGGGAAGAGCATGCGCATGTGCAGGCGGGTGTGCGTCGCGTCGATCGCCTCCAGGCGGATCGTGACGTCGAACTGGATCCCTCGCGTCTCGCCTTCCCCGCCGTGCCTGTAGACCAGGAGCTCGGGGGCGCGGACGTCGACGTAGTTGATTACGTTCAGGTAATCGGTGCCGTCGGGCCCGTGCATGACGAACCGCCAGACCCCGCCGGGGGTCAGGTTCATTTCCGACGTGGTGGTGGTGAACCCGCGCGGGCCCCACCACTGGGCGATGTGGTGCGGGTCGGTCCAGACCTTCCAGACGAGGTCGCGCGGGGCGGCCAGGTCGCGGGTGGTCGAAATCTCACGGTCGGCGGTGTCGGTGGGAGTGGGCATGATGTGTGGTTAAAGGACGGTGGAAGAGGATTCGCTTACTAACCGCGGGGTTAAGGAAAACGCGCCGGAAAGGCCACGGAACTCGTTCCGTGGGTTGTGTGGATGCCAACGCACACGTTGCCTATCGCAATGCTCAGTAACATCGCGCCAGCGATGGCGCGCGCCATACGTTGTCGAGCTCGGATTCGAGTCGGTCGAGGCTTTGGGACCAACCGTCGCGCATGCGGAGCATTGCGTCGCGAACGGCGGCCGAGCGTAAGCGCGTGCGGACGGTCAGGTGCGTACCGCCGTCGGCCGTCTCGTCGAACGTGACCGTGTGGACGACCGGGCCGCCGGGCTCACCGTAGCCCGATGCGCGATCCGCCTGCTCGGACACGACCAACCGGTTCGGCGGGTCCACCTCACGAATCGTGCCGGCGAACCCCGCCGGGCCCCACCAGCGGGCGAGATGCTCGGGCCGCACCCACGCTTCAAACATCATCTCGGGCGGCGCGTCGAATTCGCGCTCGACGACGACCTCGCGGTCGGCCGGCACGCTCGGTTGAGCGGAATCACTTTTTGCGGGCATCGGGTTTCTCCGACTTCTGCAGTTCCTTCAGATACTCGTCGAGACGGTCGAGCCGATCTTCCCAGAGCTGCCGGTACTCGTCGATCCAATCCGACGCGGCCTTCAGCGGCGCCGCCCGGATCCGGCAAGGCCGCCACTGCGCCCGCCGCCCGCGCTCGATCAGCTTCGCGCGCTCCAGCACCTTCAAATGCCGCGAGACCGCCGGCAAACTGATCTTGAACGGCCGCGCCAGCTCGTTGACCGACCGCTCGCCCGTCGCGAGCCGCCCGAGGATCGCCCGCCGGGTCGGGTCGGCGAGCGCGGCGAACGTGGCAGTGAGTGCATCGGCCATGATTAACCAATCCGTTAATTAACGAATCGGTAAAATACTGCGACGCGGGTCGGCGGTCAAGGAAAATCCTCTCGGTTGATCGCGGCGCGGCCTCCGGGTGCCATGCCCTCGCGGGCCGCCAATCGAGTCGATCAGCGCCGATGCGCCTGTCGGCCCGCGTGGGCATGCCCCAGGTGTGTTCGACCTCGGAACGAAGGACGATCCGAGTTCGATCGGCACCCACGCCCCCGGGGCATGCCCACGCACCGCGATCGGCGGCCTCGCGCGATCGGCACATGTTCGCGCGGTGCGAGGGCATGGCACCCGGAATGTCACGACTCCCGAATCGCGCGCCCACCCGCCCTACTTCACGCGCTTGTAGTGCAACTGCATCATCTGCGTCCACGACCCGTCCGCCCCCTGCACCGACGACGTGAACGTCCGCGCATCGTCCGACTGAAACTCGATCACCTCGCGGTAATTCGCCGTCTTCCCCTCGTCCATCTTCCCATCCGCGCAAAACGAGGGCCCGCTCGCCTCGAGCGTCAACCGGTTCGCCTCGAAGTCGATCGACCCGCGCTCGTACACCCACAGGTGCGTCATCATCGACCCGTACCACGTCGCAACGACCCGCCCCTTCGCCGGGTCGTACCCGAGCGTCAGGCACGTGTGCGCCGTCCCGCCCATCGGCATCTGCCCCTGCCCCTCGGCCACCACCCAGATCTCCCCGACCGCGCGCACGCGCTCGGTCCCCGTCAACTTCACGGGCGGCTGATCGGGGGCGCACTGCATCTCGCACGAGTGCGTCCACTCGCCGACGAAGCGCTTGAGCCAGGCGTGTTCCTTGGTGGGCTGGGGCAGTTGCATGCCGTCACTTTCCTTTCGGCGAGAGAATGAATGTGTCTGAAAGCGCGTCCGAGTCAGTTCGCACGTCCCGAACAAGCCGGGACAGAGCGCACGGGCTTGGCCCGAAGTGCCGCCCCGGATCGTCGCCGTGCAAACTGGCGCGGATGGCGCCCGATGAAGATACCGGATAGTCGCCGCGGGCCGTCGCGCGGGGACGCGACTTCGCGCGGAATTGTTGAACGACCAGAGAACGCGATGGCGCGATTCGCAAGCGGAAACACGTCCGTCATAGCCGCCGGCGGCAGCCCGCGGTCGCGCGGTCGACACATCGCTTTCGTATCACGTAATCCTATCGCTTGGCAGCAACACGCCGCGCCGCGATCTCCGCGATCCGCTTGAGCCCGTGCTCCCACCCCGTATCCACGCCCTCGAAGTAATTCTCCGGCACCCACGCCATCCCCCGGTGTGTCAGCTTCAGCCGCGTCTTGTCCCCCTCGGCCGTCAACCGGTACTGCACGTGATTGCTCGCCGGATGGCTGACGAACATCGGCCCCGACAACTCGAGCAGCGTCGGCGGCTTAATGACCTGCACGTGCCCCCACAAGTGCCCGCGCTTGTCGCCCAAATCCCGATACCACCGCCCCCCCGGAAACGCCTCGAGCACCATCGGGAACGGCTTGCCGTCCGGCATCTCGGACCCGGGCCCGATCTCGTCGAGGACCGACTCGAACACGATGTCGATCGGCGCGGCGATCAACGATTCCTTGATGACTTCGACCGTGGTGACGTCGTGCTTGGACATGAGAGATCCTTTCGCGAATCGGTTCGCTACTAATCGTGGGGTAATGCACTGTGCCGGGAAAGCCCACGGAACTCGTTCCGTGGGTTGCGTGGCCGGGTCGCGCGCGTTGCCATCAGCAAGCGTGACGCTACTCCGCCTTTCGTTCGCGCGCCAGTCGCTCGGCGCGTTCCTTGATGCGGTCGACCTGGCTGGCCCAGAAACGTTCGAAGAGTTTGACCCAGTCGTGCACGGGTTTGAGCTCCTTCGGGTTGAGCCGGTAAATCCGCTGCTGCCCGAGTTTCTCGACGCTGACCAGTCCCACGGCCCGCAGCACCCCCAGGTGCTTCGACACCGCCGGCTGCGGCAACTTCATCTCCCGCACCAGCTCCGACACCGGCCGCCCGTCCCGCCCCGCCAGCAAGTGCACAATCTCCCGCCGCCGCGGCTCCGCGATCGCATTAAAAACATCCGCAGTCGTCGGTGCACGGGCCACGCGAGAACTATATTCCCATTCGGGGATATATCAAGGGAAAAATTTGGTGCGGGGATCGGGAGGGCGAGGCTCCGCCGGAGTCGCTGTCGTACGGGTGCCATGCCCTCGCACCGCGCCGAATGCACCTGGTTCGCGCACGACGGTCATCGCGGGGCGTGGGCATGCCCCAGCGGTTCTCGACCGCAAACGGGAAACGCGATCCGCCCTCGTCCCGGGATCGAACGCCTCCGGGGCATGCCCACGCGAGCCGACAGCGCCTCCGCGCGGATCATCTCGATGGGCGGCTCGCGAGGGCATGGCACCCGGAGCGCGCGTGCCGACGCCATCACTGCTTCTCCCCCGCCGCCCCCCGCGGCCCCCGCGTCGCCGCATCATCCGCCCCGCGCTCATAATCCCTCCAGGTCCACCGCAGCATCTCCGGCATGATCGCCCCGCCGTGCTTGTTGTTGTGCGTCCCCAGCCCCCAGCAGTAATTCACGTCGTACCGCTTCTCCGTCAGCGCCTTGAGCAGCCGCCGGTTGTTCAGATACCAGTCCCACGTTTCGTCGTATTTGCCCTCCTTGCCCCGCACGCCTCGGTTGTCCCCCGCTCCGTCCTGCAAGAACACACGGATCGGCTTCGCCTCGCTTTGCGCGACGATGTCCGGGTACTTGTGCCCGCCCATGATGTTCGTGAAGCTCCCGATCGTGCTCACGACTTTGCGGAACTGGTCCGGCCGCTGCCACGCGACCGTGAACGCCGCGATCGCCCCCGAGCTCGCCCCGCCGATCCCCCGGTCTTCCGGCTTATCCGAAATCTTGTACGACTTCTTCAACTCCGGCAGCAGCTCATCGCAGATCAGCCGCGCGTACTTGTCGTCCAACGCGTTGTACTCGACCCGCCGGTTGTTCCCCTTGTCCCCCCAGTCGCTCGCCGACGCCTCGGTCTG
>DATHXE010000841.1:0-2946 GCA_035459845.1 Tepidisphaeraceae bacterium
TAATCGCGATCGCGCTGGCCTTCCTCGCTTGGCGCATGCTCGCGACCCCGGCCGTGCTCTGGGCGGTCGCCGCGGTCGTGCTTGCCGCGGCCCTGGTCGAATCCGTCGCCCGCCGGTGCCCGGCGCGGCCCGCCGCGCCGCCGGCGCCCGCCGCCGAGCGCGCCCAGCGCCTGTTCGAGTCCAACGTCGTGGGCATGGCGATCACCGACCTGGCGGGGGCCGTCTACGAGGCCAACGACTACTACCTCGCGCTGCACGGGTACACCCGCGCCGAGCTCGTCGCGGGCCTCGCCCGCTGGGATTCGGTCACCCCGCCCGAATTCGCCGCCGTCGACCGCCAGGCCGCCGACGAGCTCCGCACGACCGGGTTCGCCACCCCGTTCGAAAAGGAATACTGCCGGCGCGACGGCACGCGCCTGCCCGTCCTGGTCTACATCGTGGCGCTGCCCGGCGCGGGCGATCGCGTGATCGCGCTGGTGATGGACGTCTCCGCCCGCCGACAGGCCGAGGACGCCGCCCGCCAGCACCGGGCCGACCTGGCCCACCTGTCGCGCGTCGCGTCGGTCGGTGAGATGGCATCGAGCCTCGCCCACGAGATCAACCAGCCGCTCGCCGCGATCGCCAATTACCTGGGCGCCGCGACGACCGTTCTCGACGCGCCCGCGACGGGGACCACGAACGGTGTCGCTGAAGCGACACCGCCGGGGCCGTCGACGGACCTGCTCCGGGACGCGATCCGGTGCGCCGCCGAGCAGGCCCACCGGGCCGCCGACATCGTCCGCCGGATGCGCCGGTTCGTGCGCCGGGGCGAGCCCGCCGCCCACGGCCCGATCGACTGCGCCGCCGCGATCACCGACGCCCTGCGCCTGGCCGACCCCGAGCTCCGCCGGGCCCACGCGCGCGTCGACCTGCACCTCGCGCCCGACCTCCCGCCCGTCGCCGGCGACGCGATTGAGGTGCAGCAGGTGCTGATCAACCTCCTCCAGAACGCGGTCGACGCGATGGCGGGCACGCCCGAGGACGACCGGGTCATCACGATCCGCGCCAGCGCCCCGACGCCCGAGACCCCCGACGCGGTCCGCGTGACCGTCGCCGACGCCGGCCCCGGCATCCCCCCCGACGTCGCCGCCCACCTGTTCGAGCCGTTCCTCACCACCCGCCCCCACGGCCTGGGCCTGGGCCTGGCGATCAGCCGAACCATCATCGAAAACCACGGCGGCCGCCTCACCGGCGAGAACCGCCCGGACGGTGTGACGGGCGCGGTCTTCTCGTTCACGCTGCGTCGGGCGTGACGCGGCCCCTGAGTCGACGTGCGGATCGCCGGCGGCACCCCAGTTCCACCACCTCGGGCAGCGACTTTCGGCCTATCGTCCCCGGCTGTTGTTGGGCGGCCTCACGTTACGGCGAGGTGTCCTTCGCGCTAGTCAGGATCGCGGCGAGTGCCTTTCGGTTCTCCTCGGTCATGGGCCATTCGCCCCAAGGTGAATCGAACCGCTTCCCATTGGTCGAGATCGTGACCGCGGTCCCGTCCGCGCGGACGAGCTTGACGCGGATCGACCGAATCCACCCGCCGACTTTCGGCGCGCCTTCGGGCTTCGGACGCGGGAATAGCGAGACGATCCGCTCGACCGAACCGCGGTCGGTAACGACCCATTCCCGCGTCGCTACTGCGGCCCCTCCGCCCTGTCGTATCTCGGCCCGCACGTACTCCGGATCATTCGCGGCGGCACGGCAACCAGTGCCCAAAAGGATTGCCGCCATCACGGGAAGCAAGGGCGCCAGATTCATGACGTTTCGTGCGGCCCCCGCCAGTTCCAGGCTGGCCGCCACCCCGGCGCGTACGACACGCCTCCATCGCCCCGCACGAATCCCGTCCTTCGGCATGCCGGAAAAGCTACCCGTCCGTGGCGGCCCATTCAATCGGCCACGCCGGCCCCACCATCAACTGCACCGCCATTCCCCGGCCCCACACTTTCCCCGCCCGATAATTCCCGCTTTCTCGTCGTATTTAACCCCCCGCCGAATACAATCTGGGCGGGATCTAACGCCTTTGCGGGCCGTGCGGTTAAGGGCGCTTACGCTCCGTCCGACGTTTACTTCAGCCGAACCCGCGCGCGGTCAAGACCGTGCGCGGGCCGCCAAACGTCGCGCAACACGCCCGCCCATTTGTAAGAGAGACCCTCGCATGCCCCGTGACATCCCCGTCGGTAACGGTCGACTCCTCGTCACCTACGACCACCAGTACCAGATCCGCGACGTCTACTTCCCCCACGTCGGACAGGAGAACCACGCCGGCGCCGGCCCCTGCCGCTTCGGCGTCCACTCCGACCTCCCGGGCAAGGGGCGCTCGCAGCTCTTCTGGACGTCCGACCCCGGCTGGCAGATCCGCCAGCGCTACCTCCGCGACACGCTCACCACGTCCGTCTCGCTCGACCACCGCGACCTCAAGCTCTCGATCTACTGCAACGACGTCGTCGACTTCCACCGCCCGATCATGGTGCGGAAGATCAAGGTCAAAAACCTCGCCGACCACGACCGCACGGTGCGCATCTTCCACCACCAGGACTTCAACATGTGGGGGACCAAGGTCGGCGACACCGCCTACTACGACCCCGACGTCCGCGCCATGGTCCACTACCGCGGCAAGCGGTGGATCATGATGGGCTTCAGCGACTCAGGCGAGCACCGCGTCGACGAGTACGCGTGCGGGACGTCCGGCTTCCACGGCGCCGAGGGCACCTGGCGCGACGCCGAGGACGGCCACCTCCAGGGCAACCCCATCGCCCAGGGCGCTGTCGACTCGACGATGAGCCACCACCTGGCCGTGCCCGCCAACGGCGAGGCCACGGTCTACATGCTCATGATCTGCACCGAGAGCCGCGCCGAGCTCCTCGAGCTGCACAAGTGGCTCATCAAGCAGGGCCCGCAGGGCGTGATCGACCGCAC
>DATHXE010000842.1:0-6779 GCA_035459845.1 Tepidisphaeraceae bacterium
GACCAGCGGTGCACCGGCATGGAGTTCGCCACCGAGATGATCGTCAAGGCGTCGGTCTACGGCGAGCGGATCGCCGAGGTGCCGATCACCCTGCACCCCGACGGCCGCAAGGCGCACAAGCCGCACCTCAAGACGTTCCGCGACGGGTGGCGCACCCTCCGCTTCTTCCTCCTCTACAGTCCGCGCTGGCTGTTCCTGGTCCCCGGCCTGGTGATGGTGCTCGCGGGCCTGGTCGGGTACGGCCTGGCGATGCCCGGCGTGCGCCTGTCGGGCGTCAAGTTCGACGCCCACACACTGCTGTTCGCGTCGGTCGCGATCCTCTGTGGCTATCAATCGGTCTTGTTCGCAATATTCACCAAGATCTTCGCGATCAGCGAAAAGCTGATGCCCGAGACGCCGCGGATGACGAGTTGGTTCCGGTGGTTCACGCTCGAGCGCGGGTTGGTGGTCGGCACGGTGATGCTCCTTGCCGGACTGGGCCTGCTGATCGCCGCGGTGGTGACGTGGTGGGATGCCAAGTTCGGCAACCTCGACTACGGCAAGACGATGCGCGTGGTCGTCCCGGGGGCGACGCTCACGGCGCTGGGCTTCCAGACGATCCTGTCGAGCTTTTTCATGAGCGTGCTGGGCCTCAGGCGGCGCTGACCGCGCGCGGACGGGGCGACGCCGCAAGCGGCAGAGGGGTTACTCGGGTAAGTTCGGACCGCCATGACCTCTTCTCCTCCGCCGCGCCCCGCCCTGTCGCCGTCCGCGCGCCTGTTCGCTGCGTGTGTTTTGCTCGCGCTGGGCCTGCAGTGGTGGGCCGGGCTGACCGGCGCGTACGTCGGCGACCGGCGGCAGAAGATTCTCATTGCCGGCGCGGTCGTCCTGACCGCCGTGCTCGTCGCCGTCCGGCCCGCTCGCCGCGCGCTGATCGCGGTTTGCGAATCGCTCCGCTGCCCGCGCCCGTGGGCGCGCCGCGCGACTGCGGTCGTCTTAGTGTTCGCGGCCGGTGCCTATCTGTACCAGACCGCCCGCTGGGCCGACCGCCCGCTCGTCCCGCTGATCCACGACGAGAACAGTTACGCCGTCCAGGCCCGAATGCTCGCCGAGGGGCGCCTCTGGCTTCCGCGCGCCGACTTCTACGACTCGTTCGAGACGTTTCACGTCTTCACCGACCCGGTTTACGCCTCCAAGTACTGTGCCGGCGCGTCGATTTTCTTTGCCGCCGCCTACCGGCTCGGCCTCGAGCCGTGGATGGCGTCGCTCGCGCTGGCCTCGCTGTCCGTCGGCCTGATCTATCTGATCTTTACCCGCCTGATCGACGGCGTCGCCGGCCTGCTCGCGGCGCTCGCGCTCCCGGGCCTGATCATGTTCCGCCGGGTGTCGGTCGAGGTGCTGTCGCAGGCCCCGATCCTGTTCCTGCTCCTGCTCGCGTTCTGGGCGTTCCTGAAGTGGCGGCAGGACCGCGCGCTCGGCTGGATGATCGTGATATCCGTCGCGATCGGCTGGGGCGCGATCACGCGGCCGGTCGAGGCGGTCTCGATGGCGGTGCCGCTCGCCGTCGCGGTTCTGCTCTCATTCCGCGGCCTGCCGCGCGGCCGGGCGATCTTTACCCTCGCCGTCGGCCTGCTCTGCCTCGTCCCGTTCGCGTCACTCCAACTGATCCAGAACAAGGGCGTGACCGGTCACCTGACCGGCCTGCCGTGGGTCGTGTACGCGCAGAAGTTCGACCCGTACGACCGCGTCGGCGCCACAGCGCCGCCGACAGACGCGCGTCCACAGACGCATCTCGCGCAGAAGCAGAAGTTCGTCGCCACGTTCACCGCCCAGCAGTACAAGGCCAAGGCCGGCGTCTCGATGTCGCGCCGCCTGCTCGACAAGCGGCTGATTCCGACGCTCAACCTCTCGTTGCCGCACCTGCTACTGATCGCGCTCGTGCCGCTGGGGTTCCTGGGACTCGCGACCAAGCCCTCGGACGCGCACGGCGCACCGCGGTGCGTCCGTCTGCTCCCGATCGCCTTCCTGGCGATCTTCCTACTGCTCTACACGCAGTACACGTTCTACATCGCCCATTACGCGGTGCCGGCGATGCCGGCCGTGCTGTTGCTGATGCTGGCCGGGTGGGACGCGCTGGCCCGCGCGCTGCCCGCGCCGCTCGGGGCCGGGGCGCGCGCCGCCTCCGCCCTCCTGATCGCCGGCCTGACGCTGTCGGCCTACCCGCAGATCGCCGGCACGCCCAGGGCCGAGGAGGAGTGGGAATTCGCGGGCGAATTCGTCGCGATCGACCGGCAGGTGAACCGTGCGATCGGCGCGGGGCCCGCTCTGGTCCTGTTCAAGTATCACGACGACGCGAACGAGCACGTGGAGCCGGTTTACAACACGGCCACCGCCCGTCCCGAGGCCGGGCGGGTCGTGCGGGCGCACGACTTGGGGGACGCCGGCAACCGTGCCTTGCTGGTGCACTTTGCGAAGACCGATCCGGCGCGCAAGGTGTATCGGTACGACCGGGACCCGGCGGTCGAGTCAGCGCCGATCACGTACTTGGGTACGGCGGGCGAACTCGCGGCGCGGATGAAATGACCAATCCGATCGCGCCGTCAGGACTCACTTCGGCGCCGCAGGCGTCTCGGGCGCGGCCGGCGTCGCGGGGGTCGGGGCTGGGGCGGGCGCGGGCGCGGGCGCGGGCGCCGTCGACCCCGCCGCCTTCAGCTTCGCGCGCACCGCGTTCTCGTCCCAACCGGGGAGCAGTTCCGCCTTGAGCTTGGCGTACTCGTCCTTCAGATCCCCGCCGGTCGCGGTACCACGGTCGAGGTAGTACGTCCGCAGCAGGTTGCGGTGGCTCTCGAGCGCCTTTTGCAGCAGCGGGTCGGCCGGGTTCGCCTTGGCGAGCTCGACGTTCGACTGCATGTACCGGAGCATCCCCTCCCAGAAGACCGGGTTGTCCTTGTACTTCATGTCGCCGTCGGGGCCGGTCTCGGTCAGGTCGGCCGGGCCGAGGCGGGCGTTGGCGATCATGTCGCCCAGCTCCGACTGCACGCGCTTGTAGTCCTTGAGCTCGAAGCTGACCAGGGCCAGGTTGTACTTCAGCCCGTACGCCTTCTTGGTCGCCTCCTTCTCCTCTTCGATGACCTTCGGGTCCTTGGCGCCGGCGGCCTCCATCTTCTCCTTGGCCGCGACCGCCGCGTCCATGCGCGCCTGGGCGGGGCCCTGGAGCTTGGTGAACGTGCCCTGCGCCTCGGCCAGGTACGCCGCGCGCTTGGCGGGGTCGTCCTCGATCCGCACGCCGCGCAGCAGCAGGTCGGCCTTCCACTCCTCGTAGGCCGCCTTGGCCTTCTCGTCCTTGGTCGACGCGATCAGCGGGTCGATCAGCGCGATCTGCGTCTCCGCCGCCTTCTGCTGGGCCTCCTTGTCCTTGGCGGCCCGGGCGGCGCGGTAGCTCTTGTCCATCTGCTCGATCATGTTGAACAGGATCCGCGCGCTGCTCGTCGACCCCGTCTCGACGAGCTTCTTCACCTGCGTGACGGCCTCGTTCACCTGCCCGATCGCCATCAGCGACCGCACCCTCAGGCTCAGCGCCGACCCGACCAGCTTCTCTTCGCCGGGCTGGCCCTTGGCGACGTCCTCGAACCCGGTCAGCGTCGTCAGAACCTGTTTGAACGCGCCCTGGTCCTTCTTCTGCTCGGCCACCTGGAACGCGAGCTGCGCGCTGAGCAGGATCGTGTACGTCTTGAAGTAGCTGAACCGCGCCTTGGCCACGTCGGTCGTCGCCTTGGCCAGTTCCTGGTCCAGCCGCGCCGTGACGACCGGCGCGAGCTTCTGGATCTCGCCGAGCAGCGCGGTCTTCGTCGCCGGGTCGGTCGCCTTGTCGTCCATCTGCTCCTGCAGCGCGCTGAGCTGGTAGAACCGGGCGTACGTGAGCGCCGGGTGCGTCTCGGGCACCTTCTTGAGCGTGTCGGCGGCCTCCTTGAACTTGCCCTGGTCGAACTGCCGTTTGCCGTACACGAACGTGTACTCCAGGCGCCCGCTCGCGACCGCCAGACGGTAGGCCTCGTCGATCATCAGCTGGACCTGCTGGCTCGACGCCTTGGCCGGGTCCTTTTTGAGCACCTCGACCTGCTGGAGCACGTTGGCCAGCGCCATCTGCTTGTAGTCCGCGTTCTTCCCGTAATCCTTGAGGTACCGAAGCGACTGCTCGACCGCCGCCGCCGGCTCGCCCAGCTTCGACTCGAACATGCCGGCGAAGCACACGGCCTCGTCGACAATCTCGTCCGTCACGCCGGGCTTGCCCTTGCGCTTCTCGAGTTCCAGCGCCGCGTTCACCGCGGTCCGCAGCACGGGCTTGCCCTTCTCATCGGCCAGCCCCTCCTTGGCCCGCTTGTACTCGTCGACGCCGCGCGCGGTCAGCGACCGGAGCAGGATCGCGTCCACCTTCGTCACGTCGACGACCGCGGGCAGGCGGTCCAGCAGCATCTTCTTAATGACCGGCTCGAGCGCCGGGTTGTCCTTCATGACGCGGTTCAGCACGAGCTCCCCCTGCTCCTTCCACTTCCGCTGCTCGCCCGGGTCCTTGGACGTCGTCGCCTTCATGTCCGCGATCCGGAACTCGAGCAGCCCGGTGCCCGCGAGCATCCCCTTGGCCGCGTTCGCCGGCATGTTCTTGGTGATCCAGTCGTTCAGCTGCGCCAGCGCCTTGTCGGCCTGCGGGCCGCGCTTGGCGGTGATGTAGTTCAGCACCATCGCCAGCTGGGTCTCGTACTGGCCCTCCTTGTTGTCCACCGCCGCCTTGAGCCCTTCCTCGAGCTTCTTGGCGGCGTCGTCGTACGCCCCGAGCTGGCTCCGCAGCTTGCCGATCTGCAGCTTCGCCTGCGTCTCGACCTTGTACTCCGGGGCCTCGAGCGTCGTCAGGTAGACGATCGCGGCGTCGGCGTACTCCTTGCGCTTCGGGTCGGCCGGGTCCATCGCCAGCACGAGCTGGTACGTCGTGCACGCCCGCGTGAACCGCGCCAGGTTCAGCCGCTCGTCCAGCTTCTGCCACTTGTCGAGCTCCGCCTGTGCCGGCCGCACCTTCCCGGCGAACACCGTGACCTGTTGCGCCTCGCACTCCTCTTCCGTCTTGTCCAGCAGCTTCTTGACCGCGATGGCCGAGTCGTACAGCTCGCTCATCCGGCTGGGCGACTCGCCGAAGTACTCGAGCTGGTTCGTCTGCCCCTTGACGCCGTACTCGATCATCGTGTTGGCGACGCTCAGGAGCGTCTCGGTGTCCTTGGTGGCGCGGACGAAGTTGTCGACCCCGCGGACGGCGTCGACCAGCAGCGCCCGCCGTCGCGCCGGCGCCAGCTTCGGATCGGCCAGCCCCTTGATCGCGACGGTCCCGCGGACGGCCTGCTGCTTGTCGGCCGGGACGTTGTGCTTCTTGAAGTAGTGGGCGAGCAGCGTATCCATCTCGCGGTTGGCGAGCGCGCCCATGAGCTGCTCCTCGGCGTCCGCCGCCGACGTCGACCGCACCGCCGCCGTCGCCCCCGCGGGCCGAGCCGGCGCCGCGGGCTTGGGCTGGGCGAACGCCGTCCCCGCAGACCCCGCCCACAGCGCCACCGTCGCGGCCCCCGCCGCCAACTTCAGCTTCCAGGTGGTGCTCGTCACGCCAGCGAGTCGCTGCTGTCCCATGGGCCGGTCCTTTCGAGTCGTCGTCGGTGTCATTCGGGTCACGGGCCGCGCGCCATTCGACTCTCGCCCCCCACGGCAGTTCAAAGGCACGCGGCCGCCGCTAATAACCGTACGGATTCCCCGACAGAATAGTTTCACCGCCCCCGGCGTGCAAACCTTGGACGTCAGTTATCCGGCTCGCGCCGCGGCAATCCCCCAAACGACGAGGCGGCGGGCCCGAAACCCGGGCGCCGCCGCTGTCGTTTATCTCCTGAACGCTCGGCTCCGAGGCTCACGCGATCAGCCGCAGCTTCGTCAGCCGCCCGATCTTCACCCACTCGCCCACGAACACGTCGCCGGCCTTCGTGAAGCACGCGCCGTGCGGGGCGACGAAGAACCCGGCGACCATCTTTTCCTTGGGCCAGTTGTTGTTCCGCCGCGCCGCCGCGTCCGGGTTGTCGCCCAGGTACGTGTAGACCTCGTTGTTCTTGTCCAGGATCGACACGACGCCGGCGAGCCCGGGGCAGACGAGGTATTCGCCCCGGCCGTCGAAGTTGCACGGGTGGGCATACGGTGTCCCGGCGTTGGCCTTCTGGCTCGCCTTCACGTTCTTGACGAACTTGCCGTCCAGATCGAAGTACGCCAGGCGCTCGTTCGACCGGTCGGCGACCGCGATCAGCGGCTTGGCCGCGTCGCGCGTGTCCGTGTAGATGCCGTGCGGGACGTTCAGCTGCCCGTCCCCCGCCCCGCGCCCGCCGAACGTGCTCATGTACTCGCCCTTGGCGTTGTAGCGGTGCACGTAGGATGACCCGTACCCGTCGGCGACGTAGAAACTGCCGTCCGTCGGGTGGAAGGCGATGTTGGTCGGGGTGAACGTCGCGTCGGCCGGGCGGTCCTTGCCGGCCTTGTCCTTCGAGGTGGCGTACACGGGCGACCCGTCCGCCCTCTTCGCCTCCTTCGGATAGCCGAACTTGAACACGACGTTGCCGTCGGGGTCCGTCTTGACGATCTGCCGCTGGCCGGTGGTCGCCAAGTACAGGAACTCGCCGCCCTCCTCCTTGCGGAGTTGCATGCCGTGGGCGCCCGAGACGTACTCCTTGCCCCAGCTCTTGATGAACTTGCCCGCCGGGTCGAACACGGCGGTCGAGTCGACG
>DATHXE010000843.1:0-12351 GCA_035459845.1 Tepidisphaeraceae bacterium
GAGATCGCGCACCGCGTTTTTGCCGACCTTCCGTCATTGCTCCGCACCGGCGATTTACTCGTGTTCAACGACACGCGAGTCTTGCCCGCGCGCTTCTACTTGCGTAAGCCGACCGGAGGGCTTGTCGAGGGACTCTATCTCGCGGAGCAGTCCGGAGAGTGGCAGGTCCTTCTGCGCAACCTCGGGCGCGGTCGACGCGGGATGACGCTCGAATTTCATCACGACGACGACTACACCGCGACGGTGATTGAGGAGCGGGGAAACGGTGAGTACCTGATCGGTGTGAATCCGGCCCGGTCGGGTTCCGAGTTGCTGCGTCGCCTCGGCCGGATGCCGCTGCCGCCCTACATCCGCCGGGAGAAACTGGCGGACGCGCACGATGCGGAGGACTTGGAGCGGTATCAGACGGTGTACGCGAAGGAGGCGGGGGCGGTGGCGGCGCCGACGGCGGGGCTGCACTTTACGCCTGAGCTGTTGGGGGAATTGGAGGGCCGGGGGGTCGGGCGGGCGTTCGTGACGCTGCACGTGGGGCTGGGAACGTTCAAGCCGGTGACCGCCGACGCTCTCGAAGAACACGCGATGCACTCGGAAGAGTACGAGATCTCGGCGGAGGCGGCGGAGGCGCTGAATAGTGCGAAGCGAGAGGGTCGGCGGATCATCGCGGTGGGGACGACGTCGGCGCGGGTGATCGAGAGTCAGCCGGCGGATCGGGCCTTCGAGGCGCGGCGCGGGGCGACGGATATTTTCATTTATCCGCCGTACCAGTGGCGGCATCTGGCGGGGCTGGTGACGAACTTCCACTTGCCGCGGAGCACGCTCATCGCGCTGGTGGCGGCGCTGGTCGGGTTGGACGAGCAGCGGCGGATTTACGCGGAGGCGATCCGCGAGAGGTATCGGTTCTTCAGTTACGGGGATGCGATGTTTGTGGAGTGACCGTCACTTCTTCGCTCGCCCTTCCTGTGCCTGCTTTTCGCGGACGAGTTGCTGGGCGCGGGGGCGGTCGTTCTGGAGGCGCCTCAGGTCGTCCTGGGCGCGGCGGCGGAGGTCTTCGCCCTTGCGGACGTCGCCGTCGACGGTCTGCATCTCACGCTGGAGGGCGGTGACGTCGGACGTCGCGGCCGCCAGGGCCCTTTTCGCGGAGGTCTCGGCGACGGCGAGCTCGCGGACGCGGGCGTCGGCCGCGGTGGCGCTCGCCTGGGCGGTCTTGAGGTTGGCGCGGCTGGCGGCGATGGCGGCGGCGTCGGCCTCGGCCTGCTGGCGGGCGGCCGCGACCTCCGGCTGGGACGCGGCGTCGCGGTCGAACCGCTGGCGGACGGCCGACAGCTCGGTGTTGGCGGCCTGGAGCTCGCCGCGCGCGGCGGAGGCGTCGGGGTCACGCGTGATCGCGACCTGTTTCATTTCCTCGACCGCCGACTTGGATTTCATCCAGACGGTGGAGGCTTCGGCGAGCTGGCCGGCATCCGGGTTGCCCGCGCGGAGCTGGCGGACCTTGTCCTCGTTGGCGTTGGCCTGGGCGACGGCCTGCCGGTAGGCGGGCGTGCCAGCGAGCGCGTCGACGACGCGGGCGGCGGCGGCGTCGAACTTCGCCTGGGCGGCGGTGACGCGGTCGGCGGCTGCCCGGCCGGCGGGGTCGGTGGAGAGAAGACGCTCCACGGCCTGGCGCTTCGTCTCGGCGGCGGCCTTGGTCGATTCGGTGGAGCGGGCGGTCGACTGGCGGATGGCGTCCTGGGCGGGGGCGACCGCCTTGCTGGCGGCGTCGGCGGCGGTGCGGGCCGCGGGTTGCGCGGCCGTGGCGGTCGCGAGCGTCTCCTTCTGGGCGGCGACGACGGACTGGGCGGCGTTGATCCGGCGGGGGAGCTCGTCGCGGCGGGTCTGGAGCTGCTGGATCTCGCGCTCGATGCGGGTGATCAGCTGGTTCTGCTGGACGATTTGCCGGTCGATCGAGTCGAGGGCGGCTTGCGCCTGCTGCGTCTCGCGCTTGGCCTGGTCGGGGGTGATGGCAAGCGCGGGCGACGAGAGGAGGAGAATGGCGAGGGCGAAGTGGGCGCGCGGCATGGGTGGCCTCCGGTGAGTTGGAGACACGAGAGCGGGCGGGGCGTTAGAAGTCAACGGAAATCCGGTTCCGCGCGGGGGCGGATCCGGGGCGGCGCTTCGGGCGTAGCCCGTGCACTGTGCCCCGGCTCGGATTCCCCAGCATCACTTCCCGAAACCGTCTCCCACCGTCATTCCGAGTTCCTGGGTGAGGAACGCCCAGATGTCGGCGCGTTCCTCGATCGCCTTGGCGAGGGGCTTGCCGGCGCCGTGGCCGGCGCGGGTTTCGATGCGGATCAGCGTCGGCTTGTCGCCGGCTTGGCATTCCTGGAGGCGGGCGGCGAACTTGAACGAGTGGGCGGGGACGACGCGGTCGTCGTGGTCGCCGGTGGTGACGAGCGTGGCCGGGTATTTCGTGCCGGGCTTGAGGTTGTGGTAGGGGGAGTAGGCGTAGAGGGCCTTGAACTCGTCGGCGTTGTCGGACGAGCCGTAGTCGGCGGTCCAGCCCCAGCCGATCGTGAACTTGTGGAAGCGGAGCATGTCCATGACGCCCACCTCGGGGATGGCGGCGGCGAAGAGGTCGGGGCGCTGGGTGATGCAGGCGCCGACGAGCAGGCCGCCGTTAGAGCCGCCCTCGACCGCGAGCTTCTGCGATGACGTGTACTTCTGGTCGATCAGGAACTGCGAAGCGGCGATGAAGTCGTCGAAGACGTTCTGCTTTTTGAGCTTGATGCCGGCCTGGTGCCAGTCTTCCCCATACTCGCCCCCGCCGCGGATGCAGGCGACGGCGTAGACGCCGCCGAGCTCCATCCAGACGACGTTGGAGGTGGCGAAGTAGGGGGTCATGGAGGCGTTGAACCCGCCGTACCCGTAGAGGAGGGTGGGGTTATTGCCGTCGAGGGTGAGGCCCTTCTTGTGCGTGATGAAGAGCGGGATGCGGGTGCCGTCCTTGCTCTGGTAGAAGACCTGCTTGGTCTCGAACTTGGCCGGATCGAAGTCGACCTTCGGCTGGCGGAAGACTTCGGCCTTGTTGCTGGCGATGTCGTACTTGTAGATCGTGTTGGGCGTGGTGTACGAGGTGAAGGAGAAGTAGGTTTCGGTCTGCGTGTTCAGGCCGCCGAACCCGTAGACCGAGCCGATGCCGGGGAGGGCGACTTCGCCCTTGGGCGCGCCGGCCGTGTCGAACAGGCGGACGACGTGGCGAGCGTCTTTCAGGTACGGCGCGATCATCGTCTTGCCGAAGACGCTGACGCTCTCGAGCGTGTCCGCCGACTGCGGGATCAGTTCTTTCCAGTTCTTCCGCTCGGGTTTCGTGACGTCGATCGCAATGACCCGGCCGCGGGGGGCGTCGAGATCCGTCTTGAACCAGAGCGTCGTCCCGTCGTGGTCGATGAACTCGTAGGCCGCGTCGTTCTCCATGATGAGTTCGACGATCGGGTTGTCGGCCTTGGCCAGGTCCTTGTAGAGCACGCGGGTCTTGGGGTCGGTGCCGTGCTGGATGGTGATGACGAGGTACCGGCCCGAGTCGGTGACAGTGGGGCCGAAGCTCCACTCCTTCTGATCGGGGCGGTGGTAGATCAGAACGTCATCCGACTGGGGCGTGCCCAGCGTGTGATAGTAAAGCTTGTAGAAGTAATTGACCCCGGTAAGTTGTTCTTTGGTCTTGGGCTCGTCGTACCGGCCGTAGTAGAAGCCCTTGGCGTCCTTGCTCCAGGTGGCGCCGGAGAATTTGGACCACTTGAGGAGGTCGGGCAGGTCCTTGCCGGTGCCGACGTCGCGGACGCGCCACTCGTTCCAGTCGGACCCGGCGGACGAGAGCGCGTACGCCATGAGCGTGCCATCATCGGTGTAGGACGAGCCGCTGAGCGCGACGGTGCCGTCCTTGGAGAGCGTGTTGGGGTCGAGGAGGACGCGCGGCTGTGCCCCGGGCTTGTCGAACACATACAGGACGGATTGGTTCTGGAGACCGTCGTTGCGGGAGAAGAAGAGGCGCCGGTCGCGCCGCGTGGGCAGGCCGAAGCGCTCGTAGTTGACCAGCTTGAGCATCCGATCGCGGATCGCATTGCGGTGCGGGACCTTCGCAAGGTAATCGAACGTGACCGCGTTCTGGGCGGTGACCCACGCCTTGGTCTTTTCGGCGTTGTCGTCCTCGAGCCAGCGGTAGGGGTCGGCGACCTTCACGCCGTGGTAGTCGTCGACCTGATCGACCTTGTCGGTCGGGGGGTACTTGAGCGGGGGGGCGGCGACGGCGGTCATGGTCATCAGAGCGATCCCCATCGAGAAGAGGTGGCGCATGACCGCAAGCGTACGTCGCGCGCAGGGCGGAATCAAAGTCGACGCGTTGCCCCGACCCGCGCGATCGACCATGATCCGACCGAGATGGACCTCCCCGAATCCGGACATGACCCCGTTCTGTTGGCGCAAGTGCTCGACCTGCTCGCGCCGGCGCCGGGGAAGACGATCGTCGACGGCACGCTCGGCCGCGCCGGTCACGCGTCCCACATCGCGAGCGCGCTGGGCCCCACCGGTCGTCTCATCGGCTTGGACGTCGACCCGCGGAACCTCGAGTACGCGCGGGAGCGTCTGAAGGGGGCCCCCTGTGAGGTCCGGCTGTTCCACGCAAACTTTGCCGAACTTGCCGACGTCCTCGACGAGGTCGGGGTTTCCCGGGTGGACGGCATCCTGGCGGATTTGGGGATCAGCACGAATCAATTGTTCGAATCGCCGTACGGGATGTCCTTCTCCGTCGACATGCCCCTGGACATGCGGATCGACCCGCGATTGCCCAAATCCGCGGCCGATCTGGTCAATACCCTGCGGGAGGACGACCTCGCGAACGTCCTATATGAACTGGCCCAGGAGCGTTGTTCGCGGCGAATTGCCAGAAAGATTGCGGACGCGAGGCGGGTTTCGCCGATCAACACTACCGGACGTCTGGCGGACCTGGTCCGGTCGGCCGTCGGGCACCAGCCCTGGGAAAAGATCGACGCCGCCACCCGCACGTTCCTGGCCCTCCGCATGGCGGTGAACCAGGAACTCGAGAACCTCGAGGCGCTGCTCAAGAACGCCCCGGGATTACTGGCCCCCGGCGGCCGGCTCGCGGTGATCAGCTTCCAATCGATGGAAGACCGGCTCGTCAAGCAGTCGTTTCGTATGCTTGACCAGACCGGCGCCGCACGCGTGCTGACCAAAAAGCCCGTGGAGCCGGACGACGACGAGATCGCAAAGAACCCGCGCAGCCGGTCGTCGAAGATGCGGGTGATCGAGAAGCTGAAGTCCTGAGTGCGGAGTCCTGAGTCCTGAGAAGGACGATCGACCCCGCAACGCCGCCGGAGTGCGGCACCTCAGGGCTCGGGACTGAGGACTCAGGACTTTTTGCTCGGGGTCGCACACATGACGCGTGAAACGAAGATCGGTTTGTTGGTCGGGCTGGCGTTCATCATCGTCGTCGGGATTCTTCTCGGCGAGCAACTGATGCGGTCGACCGAGCCGCCGCCCGCGCAGGTGGCTGGCGTGGCGGACAACGTGCGGAAGGGGATCACGACGCCGGCGAGCCACGCCCAGGCGCTGCCGCCGGTGACCCCGCCGCGGGCCGTGTCGCCCGAGACGCACGTCCCGACGCGGGACGAGGTGACGCCGCCCGCGTCGCCGGTGACGGTGGTGGAGATCCGCCCGGGCGGGAACGGCCCCCAGCCGCGGATCCCGGCCGGCCACGTGTCGCTCGGCATCGGCGCCGATCCGTCGGGCACGTCTGCGGCGGTGACGCCGCCCGCGACTCCGAACGGTGCGATGAATGACGGCGTGCACGGTGGCCCGGTCGCGATCAACGGCACGACCCGCATGAACCCGCCCGCGACGCCGACGGGGCGGTCGATCGCCGACATCGCCGCGGCGATGGGCGAGACGCTGCTGGGGCCCGACGGCAAGCCGCTGCGGGCGACGGGGCCGCTGGCGCCCGTTCCCGGCACTGGTGGCAGAGTCGCTGAAGCGACCCCGCCGGGGGTGCGGCAGTACAAGTGCGAGTCGGGGGATACGCTGTCGAAGATCGCGCAGAAGAATTACGGGTCGGCGTCGAAGGCGTTCTGCAACCTGATCGTCAAGGCCAACCCGTCGCTGGCTGAGAACCCGGACAAGGTGATCATCGGGGTGACGTACACGATTCCGCCCGCGCCGACGGCTGCCGCCGGTGTAACGCCGACCACGCCGACGACTCCGAAGCCCGTCGCCCCGATCGCCCCCGCCGCGCCGCCCGCGAACGAGTACGTCGTCCAGCCGGGCGACAACCTCACGCGGATCGCCATCGACCACTGCGGCAGCGCCGCACTGGTCCCGGCGATCAAGGAACTCAACCGCGACGTCCTCAAGGGCGGGGACCGCATCACGGTGAACATGAAGCTGAAACTGCCCGCCAAGCCGATCGCGGCGGCGGCGTCGGCGCGGTGACCGAATGCTCATCGCAGAGACGCAGAGTTCGCAGAGGGTGCGCAGAGAAGAGCAGAGAACTGTGTGCGAGCCAGTCGATGCCTCCGTCCGTCCACAACATCTCTCACTGAGTTCTCTGCGCCGCCTCTGCGTCCTCTGCGTCTCTGCGGTGAACTGAACCACTCCCGAGCCGACCATGGTCAAAATGCTCCTCTGCATCTTCGGCGCCATGGGCCTGGCGGTCATGGTGTTGCAACTCCGCCAGCAGCACCTGGAACTGAGCTATAAGGTCAACCGCCTGCACCGCGAGATCGAGGGGCAGCAGGCCAAGCTGTGGAACCAGCAGGTGCAGATCGCGATCTACACGGCGCCCAATGCGATCCAGGAGACGGTCAAGACACAGGACCTGCACCTGGTGCCACGGCCGAAGGCCGACGCGTTCGGGGCCGGCGCCGGAATCAATCCGGACGCGGAAGCGGAAGATTGAAGATTCACCGCAGAGACGCAGAGGACGCGGAGAAAACTTAGGAATGAGACAAAGCCCGCGGAGCTCGCTCCGTGGGTTCTTTCATGCGCGAATCGGAATCGGCTTGTCGCGGTCGCGCGTCCGTGGGAGGATTTCGCGCCATGCGAACCGTGCTGCGATGCCTCGCCTGCTTCTGCGTCGTGGTCGCGTGCGTTTCGACGAGCGCGGCGCCGCCGAACGTGCTCGTCATCCTGACGGACGACCAGGGGTGGGGCGATCTGTCGTTCAACGGCAACACGAACCTCGCGACGCCGAACATTGATGCGCTGGCGAAGGCGGGGGCGTCGTTCGATCGGTTTTTCGTCCAGCCCGTCTGCTCGCCGACGCGGGCGGAGTTTTTGACGGGACGCTACCACCCGCGCGGCGGGGTGTGGGACGTGTCGACGGGGGGCGAGCGGCTGAATTTGGACGAGCGGACGATCGCCGACGTCTTCCGCGGCGCGGGGTACGCGACGGGGTGCTTCGGGAAGTGGCACAACGGCACGCAGTACCCGTTCCACCCGCGCGGGCGCGGGTTTGACGAGTATTACGGGTTTACGTCGGGGCACTGGGGCGACTACTTCAGCCCGCCGCTTGATCACAACGGCAAGATGGTGACCGGGAACGGGTTCATCGTGGACGATCTGACGGACCGCGCGATCGCGTTCATCGGAGAGAACGCGGCGAAGAAGCGGCCGTTCCTCTGCTACCTGCCGATCCCCACGCCGCACACGCCGGCACAGGTGCCGGACGCGTTCTTCAAGAAGTTCGACGGGGCGGAACTAAAACTGCGCGGGCCCAGGACGGAGAACGTCGCCAAGACGCGGGCGGTGCTAGCGATGTGCGAGAACATCGACCACAACGTGGGCCGGGTGTTGGCGAAGCTGGACGCGCTGAAGATCGCGGGCGAGACGATCGTGGTCTACTTCCACGACAACGGCCCGAACGGCCCGCGGTGGAACGGCGGGATGCGCGGGGTAAAGGGGTCGACGGAAGAGGGGGGCGTGCGGTCCCCCTTGTTTATCCGCTGGCCCGGGCACGTCCGGCCCGGCTCGCGAATCGCCCCCATTGCCGGGGCGATCGATCTGCTGCCGACGCTGGCGGACCTGGCAGGCATCCCGCTCGCAGGCGGCAAGGCGCGGGACGGGGTGAGCCTCGGCCCGCTTTTGGCGGCCGGCGACCCGACGGCGGCCGTCATGTCCGGTAAGGCCTGGCCCGACCGTGTGATCGTCAACCACTGGAACGGCAAGGTCAGCGCCCGCTCACAGACGCACCGCCTCGACGCGACGGGGAAGCTGTACGACATGGTCGCCGACCCGGGACAGACGACCGACGTCGCCGCGAAGGAGCCGGCGGTCGCCGCGCGGCTGACGGCGGCGGTCGACGCCTATCGCCGCGACGTGCTGGGCGCGCTGAAGCGCGGCGGGCAGGACGACCGTCCGCTGCCCGTCGGTCACGCCGCGTTTCCGGTGACACAACTCCCCGCGCGCGACGGCGTGGGGCACGGTGGTGTGCGCCGCAGCGCCTCGGCGCCGAACTGCTCGTTCTTCACGAACTTCGGCGGTGGGAAGGACGACCGCATCACGTGGGACGTCGAGGTCGCTACGGCGGGGAAGTATCAGGCGGTCGTCTACTACACGTGCCCGGCGGCCGACGTCGGGGCGACGGTGGAACTGTCGGTCGGGCCGGCTGTCGTACGGACGAAGGTGGCCGAGGCCCACGACCCGCCGCTGCGCGGGCAGGAAAACGACCGGTTCAAGCGCGAGTCGGAGTCGTACGTGAAGGATTTCAAGCCGCTGGCGGTGGGTACGTTGGAGTTGAAGGCGGGGAGGGCAACGGTGACGCTCCGCGGGGTTGATGTGCCGGGGAAGTCGGTGATGGACGTGCGGATGGTGACGTTGACGCTGGTGCCGTGACGGAGGATGCGCTCGATGGGACTAACGGTGTGGTGCGTCGCGGACGGTTGAGGCGGAAGCGCTCACGTGCACCTTCGGTGCGACCGCTAAGTACGGCATTCGACTTCGGGCGCGGGGTGTGCGACCGCAACGACCGAGTTCCTGGTTTTCCGGACTGCCCATGAAATCCTTCCTGCTCCCCCTGATCCTCTTCGCCGTCCCCGCGCTTGCGGCCACGCCCTCCCCGCGGCCGAACGTCGTCCTCATCCTCGCCGACGACTTCGGGTACGAGTGCGTCGGCGCGAACGGGGGCACCTCCTACAAGACGCCCACGCTCGACAAGCTTGCCGCCACCGGCGTGCGGTTCGAGCACTGCTACGCGCAGCCGCTCTGCACGCCGACGCGCGTGCAGCTCATGACCGGGATCTACAACGTTCGCAATTACGTGAACTTCGGCAACATGGACCCGAAGTCGGTGACCTTCGCGAACCTGCTCAAGAACGCGGGGTACGCGACCGGCATCTGCGGCAAGTGGCAGCTGGGTCACGACCGCGATTTGCCGAAGCGGTTTGGGTTCGACGAGTCGTACTTGTGGCAACTGACGCGGCGCCCGCCGCGGTATGCGAACCCGGGGCTTGAGATCAACGGGAAGGAAGTCGACTACACGAACGGCGAGTACGGGCCGGACCTGGTGAACGAGTTCGCGCGCGACTTCGTCCGCCGGCACAAGGACAAACCGTTCTTCCTCTACTACCCGATGATGCTGACGCACGACCCGTTCCAGCCGACGCCCGACAGCAAGGACTGGGACCCCAAGGCCAAGGGTGAGCAGGTCAACCGCAAGCCGGCGCACTTCGCGGACATGGTGGCGTACATGGACAAGCTGGTCGGGAAGTTGCTGGCCACGCTCGACGAGACGGGGATGCGACAGAACACGCTCGTCCTGTTCGTGGGCGACAACGGCACGGGCAAGGGCGTCCGCTCGATGATGGGCGAGCGGCTCGTCGTCGGCGGCAAAGGCGCGACGACGGACGCGGGCACGCACGTGCCGCTGATCGTCAACTGGCCCGCCCGCATCACGACGTCCCGGGTGTGTTCGGATCTGGTCGATTCGACGGACTTTGTGCCGACGATCTGTGCCGCCGCGGGTGTTGAGGTCCCGGCCGAGCCCAGGATTGATGGCCGATCGTTCCTGCCGCAACTGCGGGGCGAGGCGGGCGACCCGCGGACGTATGCGTACATCTGGTACAGCCGAAACGGCGGCTCGGCGGACGCGCGCGAGTGCGCCTTCGACCGGCGATTCAAGCTGTACAGTACGGGGGAGTTCTTCGACCGCACCGCCGACCCCGACGAGCAGCGGCCGCTGAAAGCGGAAGGGCTCGACCCGCAGGCGACGGCGGCGCACAAGGCGATGCAGGGCGCACTGGAACAATATCGCGGCGCTCGACCGGCCCACCTCGCCAAGGGAAAGCCGAATAACGCCGGCGACGAGGACTGACGGACTCCCCGCGGGCTACCCCCGGTCTGTCTTCCGCGCGACGTAGATGATCCGCCCCTGGCTGTCGTAGAAGACGTAATCGGTGTGCATCACCGGCCCGCGCTCGTGTGCCGGAGCGAACCGCTCGAAGGAAATGGGCCGCGCCTTGCCCATCCCCACCATCTGGCGGACGGTCAGGCGGGCGAACTCGTCGTCGGGCTCGGTCTCGCGGAGGTACTTGCGGCCCAGGCTCCCGCGCGGGCGGATGTCGTCGCGCGCGAAGCCGATCGGGTAGAGGGCGTCCGCCGACGGGGTCGCGCCGGTGTCGACGCCGTCCCCCGGGGTCGCGCAACCGACCAGGCCGACCAACGCCGCGCAGCACGATCGCCGGACTGAGTTCATTACCCGCATCATAACGAGCGGATTAGGACGCGCAACATGAATCCCGGCGCTTACACTTGGCCCGTCGCCCAGGCGCGGAACTCGATCGCGAACTCGGTCTCGTCCATCGACAGCCCCCGCTCGACCCACTCGGCGACCGCCGCCATCGGGAGGGACGGGAATGCGATGCTCTGCGCGGTCGGGACGTAGCGCCCGCCGACCAGCGACAGCACCACCACCCGGCCGTCCTCTTCGTACCTCCACAACTCGGGCACGCCCAGCCCGGCGTACGTGCCCTCCTTGTCCGCCGAGCTCTGACTCAGGTCGACCTCGATCGCCAGGTCGGGGGGCGGGTCTACCGACAGGTCGATTGGCGTGCGCGTCCGGACGCGCGGCGTCATGCGCGGCGCGTTTTGGATGTAGAAGCACTGGTCGGCCTCCAGACCCCGCTCGGTCGACCGACGTCGCCACGTGGTCATTCCAAGGCTCAGCAGCGGCAACCGCTTGACCTCCGCGTAGGTCTGGACCAACCGCGCCAGGACCCACCCGATCCGCTCGTGTTCCGGTGAGGGCGACATGAGTTCCAGCGTGCCTCGGTTGTAGGTGATGAACACGCGCCGCCCGTCGCCCGTCGCGCGCAGGAGCGATTCGTACGCGTCCCACGAGACGTCGTGCATCGTAAACCGCTGCGTCGAGAAGCGGTCGACCTTGCCGGGCGAGGTTTCTGGGGTCGCGATCGTCACCGGGAACTCCGCTCCTACTTCACCACGTTCAACCCCACCCCGCGCCGCTCCTTCTCGATCTTCTCCCACCCACTGCCCAACTCGCCGATCGGATCCGGCGGGAGGATGTCGACCTTCTTTTCGCCGAGCTTGGCCTCGCCGCGCCGCACCTTGTCCTCGAACTGGCGGCACTCCTGCAGCAGGCGGTCCAGGATCTCTTCCTCCGGCACGTTCGCGACCTTCTCGCCCTGCACGTAGATGATCCCGCGGCGGTCGCCGGCGAAGATCGCCACGTCCGCGCCCTCGGCCTCGCCCGGGCCGTTCACGATACACCCCATCACCGCCACCTTGATCGGCAGCTTGATCTCCTCCGCCAATTTCTTCCGCACGTCCTGCGTGAGCGTGAACAAGTCGACCTGGATGCGCCCGCAGGTCGGGCAGGCGATCAGCTCGGCGCCGATGCGCTCGCGCAGGCCGAGGATGTACATGAGCTCCAGGCCGTCCTGCACCTCGTACACCGGGTCGTTGGCGTAGCTGATCCGCACCGTGTCGCCGATGCCGCTGGCGAGCAGGTGGCCCAGCGGGACGACGGAGCGGATCGTGCCGGTTTCTTTGGGGCCGGCGTGCGTGACGCCCAAGTGCAGCGGGTAGTCGAACCGCTTGGAGATCTCCTGGTACGCGCGGATGACGAGCAGCGGGTCGATCGACTTGGCGGAGATGACGACGTCGTGAAAATCTTCCTCGCGGAATATGTCGAGGTACTCCTCGAGCTTGGTCACCATGATCGCGAGGAAGTGGCCGTGCTTGTCGTCGGAGAAGACGCCGCCGAGCTCCTTGAGGCGCTTCTGCTTGTCCTTGCGCTCGATGATCGAGCCCTCGTTGACGCCGATGCGGATCGGCACCTTGCGCGCCTTGCAC